>NZ_JAHLQZ010000124.1:0-12203 GCF_018919505.1 Citrobacter sp. S55_ASV_140 | reverse complement strand
GTCAATCGCCAATACCGCACCGGGAATCAGACGCTGCGAGATACCGTTGAACGCTTCTGAAAGTTCGGCGACGAACATACGTACGCCCTGGGTGATGATGAAGATCGCCACGGCAAACGAAAAACCAGTCTGCAGGATGTACACCGTCCAGTGCGTTTTCCCCGCCATCGCCTGAACCACATCAATGCCGAAAGAAAGCAGGATCGCCCCGAAGAAAATGGTCATGACAATCGCGGTCGAAACGATGTTGTCATGGAAGATATTCAGCCAGCCAGGCAGTTTCAGATCTTCTACGCTCTCCTCTTTTTTACCCAGATAAGGCGCGACCTTGTAGGCAATCCATGAAGCGAACTGCTGCTGGTGGCCGATGGAAAAACCGCAGCCGTCGGTCACTTCCTGCGTCGGCTTGTACATCATATTGGAGGTAATCCCCCAGTAGAGCGACACCAGCACCGCCGTGCAGATAATGGTGGTCCACATGGAATAGCCGAAGATATAGAAAGAGACCGCAATTAAGCCCGCCTGCTGGAACATGATGTGCCCGGTGAGCATGATGGTGCGAATGCCGGTAATACGCCGCAGCAAGACGTAACAAATGTTCAGCGCCAGCGCCAACAGCACGGCATAACCTACCCAGCTATAAGCGTCTCCCATACGTTCAATGGTTGCCATCATGGAGGCATACGTATCGGAAATCGCACCATTGATACCGTAAACCTCGGACATCTTCGCCACCACCGGTTTAAACGTGCTGGTCAGAATGCCCGATCCCGCCTGCAGCAGCATAAAACCGATAATCGTTTTGATCGTGCCTTTGATAATGACGCTGACGCTTTTGCGCAACAGGATGTAGCCGAGGCAGGTCACAATACCCAACAGCAACGGCGCGTTGGTCATGACCTGATTAAAAAAGACGGTAAAGATGTTGTAGAGGATCTCCATAACGATCTCCAGTAGACAAAGTTGCTGAACATTCATTACAGATGTTCAGGATGTTGTGCCCCCACTCTAATTTTCAAAAGTAATCACAACAAGATTGAATTTGATTAAATGTGATGGAGTACGCAAATAAATCTCTTACCCGAGCCAGGGTTTTATGGAACATTCATAGCGCAAAAAATAAAACTCATAAAAACAATAAAATACAAAAATAGATTGCTACAAAGCATCCCGTTACGTTGTGAGTAATAGACGCTTTACGACGGAATCAGAAAAATCCACGCATTGCCTTCTTGATAAATTGATGTCAGTATCAATCAAAATAAATCATAATTTGATTCAACTTGAACCAACATGAAGGTAAATGCGATGAGTAAAGTAAAAAGCATCACGCGCGAATCATGGATTCTGAGCACATTCCCGGAGTGGGGAAGCTGGCTGAATGAAGAGATCGAACAGGAACAGGTCGCACCTGGCACCTTTGCTATGTGGTGGCTTGGCTGTACCGGAATTTGGCTAAAGTCGGAAGGCGGGACTAACGTCTGCGTCGATTTCTGGTGCGGAACAGGTAAGCAAAGTCACGGTAATCCGCTGATGAAAACCGGTCACCAGATGCAACGCATGGCGGGCGTGAAGAAACTGCAGCCAAACCTGCGTACTACGCCGTTTGTACTTGATCCGTTTGCGATTCGCCAGATCGATGCGGTGCTGGCTACGCACGATCATAACGATCACATCGACGTTAATGTCGCGGCTGCGGTCATGCAGAACTGCGCGGACGACGTGCCGTTTATTGGGCCACAAACCTGTGTGGATCTGTGGGTCGGCTGGGGCGTGCCGAAAGATCGCTGCATCGTGGTAAAACCCGGCGATGTGGTTAAAGTGAAAGATATTGAAATTCATGCGCTTGATGCTTTTGATCGTACCGCGTTGATTACTCTTCCCGCCGATCAGAAAGCGGCGGGCGTGCTGCCGGACGGTATGGACGCGCGCGCCGTTAACTATCTGTTCAAAACACCGGGCGGCACGCTGTATCACAGCGGCGACTCACACTACTCCAACTATTATGCAAAACACGGCAATGAGCATCAGATCGACGTCGCGCTCGGATCCTATGGCGAAAACCCGCGTGGCATTACCGACAAGATGACCAGCTCCGACATGCTGCGTATGGCCGAAGCGTTGAATACAAAAGTCGTCATCCCCTTCCATCATGACATCTGGTCAAATTTCCAGGCCGATCCTCAGGAAATTCGCGTGCTGTGGGAGATGAAAAAAGATCGGCTGAAGTATGGCTTTAAGCCATTCATCTGGCAGGTAGGTGGCAAATTCACCTGGCCGCTGGATAAAGATAACTTTGAATATCACTATCCACGCGGCTTTGATGACTGTTTCACGATTGAACCGGATCTACCGTTTAAATCCTTCTTGTGATTCACACCAAATGCCGGGCATAACCCGGCATTTTTTCCCCATTTACTTTAGTATTTCCAGGCTATTTCAAATATCATCTTTTCAAATCAATTTGTATCGGAATAGCTCATGACTGAAGCACAAAGACATCAAATATTGCTGGATATGCTGGCGCAGTTGGGCTTTGTTACCGTTGAGAACGTAATTGAGCGCCTGGGAATTTCCCCCGCTACAGCCCGCCGGGATATCAACAAACTCGACGAAAGCGGCAAACTCAAGAAAGTTCGTAACGGCGCAGAAGCCATCACGCAGCAGCGCCCGCGCTGGACGCCAATGAATCTGCATCAGGCGCAGAACCACGATGAAAAGGTTCGCATTGCCAAAGCGGCCTCTCAACTGGTGAATGCCGGTGAAAGCGTGGTGATCAACTGCGGATCGACCGCCTTCCTGCTCGGACGTGAAATGTGCGGCAAGCCAGTGCAGATCATCACTAATTATCTGCCGCTGGCGAACTATTTGATCGACCAGGAGCATGAGAGCGTGATCATCATGGGAGGACAATACAACAAAAGCCAATCTATCACGCTTAGCCCACAAGGTAGTGAAAATAGCCTGTATGCCGGGCACTGGATGTTCACCAGCGGCAAAGGGTTAACCGCAGATGGACTGTATAAAACCGATATGCTGACCGCGATGGCGGAGCAGAAGATGCTTAACGTGGTGGGCAAACTGGTGGTGTTGGTCGATAGCAGTAAGGTCGGTGAACGCGCGGGGATGCTGTTCAGCCGCGCCGATCAAATCGATATGCTGATCACCGGCAAAAATGCGGACCCTGAGATCCTGCAACAGCTCGAAGCTCAAGGTGTAAGCATTATGCGCGTTTAAAGGTGCTGGCGGAAAAACGTCACCGTCGCAGCCAGCGCTTCTGGCGTAATGCGGTGGCGTACGCCTGCTTCCCACAGACAGGTCAGGTTATTGTCCAGACCAGCCTGAATCAGCGCCTGCTGTAAGCGAAAAGTTTCAATAGCCGGTACCACATCATCTTCCTGCCCATGCCATAGTAGCAACGGTCTGTCGGCCAGGCGTGGCAACTGGTGCGTCACTTCCCATTCGGCCAGCGGCGCGATGAGGGCATCAAACGCAGCCTGCTGTTCTGGCGTCTGGACCAATAAAGGCGGAAAAAGCGTCTGCGCAAGCCGGGTAAAGTAGCCCGAACCCATCAGGCTGGCTACACATTTCACCTCGGGGTGACGAGCCATAATGCCCAGGGCCGTCATTCCCCCCATTGACGCTCCGCCTACGGCAAGCCGTTCATCTGACAGCCAATTTTCTGCCACCAGCGCCGCACGTAACGTCGAAAATTCCTGCATGTTTTGCTGCAATATGTGCCAAAAGCGGTATATCCGCCCCTGTGCGTCACCCTTGAAGCGGGCACCATGGTCTGGCGCATCTGGCATCACTACCCGGAATCCAGCCTGAGCCAGAGCAACGGCAAAATAGCTGTAGACCAGACTGGAAGATGTAAATCCGTGATAGAAAATAATACAGGGGAGTGAACATGCGCGTTTGCCAGCCGGAACGGCGTGCAGGACAGGGATACCCGCCAACTGTCGTGTTTCAATTTCGATCATTTGTCGCCTCTTTCTTTCTGGTATGCCACGCAGCAATACTTAACGCAAGCGAATGTGTTCGACAATGATTCATAATGTTGAGAACTGGGTTACGCTTTCGCAACATTTTCATTCGAAAATCGCGTGAGAGATAACAATTCGGGAACATTCCCCTAAAGGGAAATTAATAAGGCACTACACTATGGCTATCAGGAAACGAGATAGAGTTATGCGTCGGTTTGCCTCTTTGTTGCTGGTTTTATTTTTAAGCGCCTGTAGCGTGCTACAGGGGACGCCGCAACCCGCACCGCCCGTTGCCGACCACCCGCAGGAGATCCGCCGTAACCAGAGTAATGGGTTACAGCGAATAGGGACGGTTAGCGCGCTGGTAAGAGGCTCACCGGATGATGCGCTGGCTGAAATCCGCGACAAAGCCGTCGCGGCAAAAGCTGATTATTATGTGGTCTTATTAGTCGATGAGACCATTGTGACAGGCCAATGGTATTCACAAGCGATTTTGTATCGTAAATAACATTGGTTTGAAATTTAGTCAGCTTTACATTGCTTTGCGCCCCTATGCGTTTACCTGTGCACAATAAACCAACAGCAGGAAGCTTGAGGTTTATTATCGCGATGGAATGCCCTGCCGTGTGTAGGGGTACGAATAATGGAGCTGACGATGAAACAATCACTTGCCTTATCCTCACTGCTGCTTTCTACCGGACTGGTAGGTACTACGGCGCAGTCTGCCGAGTTCGCCAGTGCTGACTGTGTTACCGGCCTGAACGAAATAGGGCTGATATCCGTCAGTAACATTGCAGGAAATCCGCAGGATGTAGAACGTGTCGTTGCGTTAAAAGCGGATGAACAAGGTGCTTCATGGTATCGGATCATTCAAATGTATGAAGATCAGCACCCCGATAACTGGCGCGTCCAGGCCATACTCTATGCGTAACAGATTGCCGGATGGGGTAAACTTATCCGGCCTGCTTTAATGATAAGACGCGCCAGCGTCGCCATCAGGCATATTATTACCGTAATCCTCCCGTTGCCCGTAGCAGCAGATCATTCTGTACCTGTTCAGACAATCGTCGTCCACCACGTGTATCCAACATCATCTGACACCAGGCCTGCGCCACTGGCGGAGAGGCATAGCGCAACATTTGCGCTCCGCAACCGAGCAGGAAAAGCTGCTGCGTAATCTCCCGTCCCAATTCTTCAATGGGTTTACGCAGGTGTTGCTGCAACTGACGAACCATCCGATCGTAATGACGATCCTGCCCTTTGACCTCGGCAAAGGCTTCGCTGAGCATATCGTAGATACCGGGTTGTTTTGCCAGCACCCGCAATACATCAAGACACATAATATTGCCGGAGCCTTCCCAGATACTGTTTACCGGCATCTCACGGTACAGACGTGGCAGCTCACTCTCCTCGCAGTAGCCAACCCCACCCAATACTTCCATCGCCTCAGCGACAAACGGCATCCCGCTTTTGCAGACAGAATATTTCGCCGCTGGCGTAAACAACCGAGCCCACAGCGCTTCTTTGGCATCAGCGCGGCGGTCCCAGGCCCGTGCCAGCCTAAACAGTAACGCAGTCTGGCCTTCCAGTTGGAGCGCCATTCGGCTTAAGACCTGACGCATCATCGGCTGTTCAATCAATGGCTTGCCAAATACCTGTCGTTGGTGCGCATGATAAATCGCCACGGAAAAGGCACGTCGCATCATGCTATGGCTACCGAGCGCACAGTCAAAACGCGTCATACCACCCATTTTCAGGATATGGCGTATACCTTCTCCTTCTTCGCCCAGCAGCCAGCCAATAGCATCGTGGAATTCGACTTCGCAGCTGGCATTGGAGCGGTTGCCTAACTTATCTTTCAGCCTCTCGAGACGGATAGCATTACGTTGACCATCGGGTAAAAATCGCGGTACAAAAAAGCAGGATAATCCCCCCTTTGCCTGCGCCAGCACCAAATGGGCATCGCTTTGTGGCACAGAGAAAAACCACTTATGTCCCACCAACCGATATGAGCCGTCTGCGAGGCGTTCCGCCTGGGTGGTATTGCTCAACACATCTGAGCCCCCCTGTTTCTCGGTCATTCCCATACCGATCAGCAGCCCACGCTTTTGCCCACCCGGCAATAAATGCGAGTCATAACGGTCACTTAGCAGCGGCGTAAACCAGTCGTGAAATTGTGAAGGTAGCATCTGCAGTAACAGCGGCGTGGCGGCAAAAGTCATGGTTACCGGACACAACGTGCCTGCTTCCACCTGCGCATGCAGCATGAAACGCGCCGCGCGGGCAACAAATGTTCCCTGCCGCGCTTCGTCTTCCCAGGCAAGGTTATGCACGCGGTTGGCGCACAGCCCCTGCATCAGCAAATGCCAGGCAGGATGAAAACGCACATCGTCCAGTCGCTGCCCCTGCGGATCGTAGCGCAAAAGCTCGGGTGGAAAAGCATTAGCCAGGCGACCCAGTTCGAGCGACTCCGCGGCACCTAGCTGCTGGCCAATACTCGCCAACAGATCGCTGTCCCAGCCCGCCCCTTCGCGGATAACCGCTTCGCACAGGGCGCCATCGGACAGGTATAAGTTGCTGTTATTGAGCGGTACAGGTTGGTTAAAAACGGTATGCGTTTGCCAGTGCATTGTGTTTCCCTCCGTCAATGACCGTGGCCTTAAGTATGGCCAGCCAGACAAGAGAGTGCCTGGGATGAAGGTCACAAAAAAGCCATCCCAGGGGATGGCTTGAGAGAAATTGAGAATGAATTAGCCGCGCTGACGAACGGCCTCAAACAGGCAGATGCCGGTCGCGACTGAAACGTTTAGCGACGAAACGCTCCCTGCCATCGGGATACTGATCAGTTCGTCACAATGTTCGCGGGTCAGACGACGCATTCCTTCGCCTTCAGCCCCCATGACCAGCGCCATACGTCCGGTCATTTTGCTCTGATAGAGAGTATGGTCGGCTTCGCCAGCGGTGCCCACAATCCAGATATTCTCTTCCTGCAGCATACGCATCGTGCGCGCCAGGTTAGTTACGCGGATCAGCGGTACGCTTTCAGCCGCGCCACAGGCCACTTTTTTCGCCGTCGCATTCAACTGTGCGGAACGATCCTTCGGTACGATAACCGCATGTACACCAGCAGCATCCGCGCTACGCAGGCATGCGCCCAGGTTATGCGGATCGGTGACGCCATCGAGGATCAAAAAGAACGGCTGATCGAGCGCAGCAATCAGATCCGGTAGATCGTTCTCCTGATACTGACGACCCGGCTTCACGCGCGCAATAATCCCCTGATGTACCGCACCCTCGCTTTTCTCATCCAGGAACTGACGGTTAGCCAACTGAATGACAACGCCCTGCGCTTCCAGTGCATGGATCAACGGCAGCAGGCGTTTATCTTCACGGCCTTTGAGAATAAAGACGTCCTGGAAGCGCTCAGGCGCACGTTCCAGCAGAGCCTGCACCGCGTGGATGCCGTAAATCATTTCACTCATGAATGTACTCGTTAATAGTTTGTGCGTAACGCCGGGCAACATAATAGTTGCCCGACTTACAGTTTATGGCTGTTATTGTGCGACGTTCTTTTTCGCCGCACGTTTAGCTTTGGTGGCGGCAGCGATTTTACGCGTTTTTGCCGATGGCTTTTTCGCTTTTTTATCGCCTTTCTTCTCAGCCGTTTTTTTATCCGCCTGAGGTTTGGCTTTGCCTTTCTTCTCGCCACGGAATGCGCTGTCCGGCTCGAAATTCACCTTTTTGCCCATTTGACGACGTTTACCGGTAGTTTTACCTGCATCGCCTTTTTTAGCTTTTTCGCGTGCGGTTTTGCCCTCATTGCGCGGCGCACGTTCGCTGGAGATCAAACTGAAATCGATTTTACGCTCGTCCATGTTGACCGCTTCCACGCGAACTTCCACGCGATCGCCCAGGCGATACATCTGACCGCTTGACTCACCCGTCAGACGCTGCCCAACCTGGTCAAAGCGATAGTAGTCGTTATCCAGGGAGGAGACATGCACCAGACCGTCGATAAACAGTTCGTCAAGACGGACAAAGAAGCCAAACCCGGTCACGCTGGCAATTACGCCTTTAAAGACGTTACCCACCTGATCCAGCATGAAGTCACACTTCAGCCAGTCAGAGACGTCGCGCGTAGCTTCGTCAGCACGGCGTTCGGCCATCGAACAGTGCTGGCCCAGTTGCAGCATCTCTTCCATTGAATAATGGTAGCCACCGGTTTCCGTGGTGTTGCCTTTATGGCCCTGCTCCTGCGCCAGCAAATATTTAATTGCACGGTGCAAAGAGAGATCCGGGTAACGACGAATCGGCGAGGTAAAGTGCGCATAAGATTGCAGCGCCAGACCAAAGTGACCCCGGTTTTCTGGATCGTAAATCGCCTGCTTCATCGAGCGCAGCAGCATAGTTTGCAGCATTTCCGCGTCAGGACGGTCGGCAATCGACTCCAGCAATTCAGCGTAATCGCGCGGCTCGGGTTTATTGCCGCCAGGCAGTTCCAGGCCCAGTTCGGCCAGTACGGAACGGAAGGAGGTAATCGCTTCGGTCGTCGGCTTATCGTGAATACGGAACAATGCTGGCTCTTTGGCTTTCTCAACGAATCGCGCCGCTGAGATGTTCGCCATGATCATGCACTCTTCAATCAGCTTGTGCGCGTCGTTACGTTGCGTCTGTTCGATACGTTCAATACGACGTTCAGCGTTGAAAATAAACTTCGCTTCTTCACTTTCAAACGAGATACCGCCGCGTTCTTCCCGGGCTTTATCCAGCACTTTGTAGAGATTATGCAGCTCTTCAATATGTTTCACTAACGGCGCATACTGCTCGCGCAGTTCCTGATCGCCCTGCAGCATGTGCCAGACTTTGGTGTAGGTCAGACGCGCATGGGAACTCATTACCGCTTCGTAGAATTTAAAGCCGGTTAACCGACCTTTCGACGAAATGGTCATTTCGCACACCATACACAGACGGTCTACCTGCGGGTTCAGCGAACACAATCCGTTAGACAGCACTTCCGGCAGCATCGGGACAACCTGCGACGGGAAGTAGACAGACGTGCCACGGCTGCGCGCTTCCTGATCCAACGGAGTCGGCGGGCGGACGTAATAGCTTACGTCAGCAATCGCCACCCATAAACGCCAGCCGCCGCCGCGTTTCTTCTCGCAGTAAACCGCATCGTCGAAGTCACGCGCATCTTCGCCATCAATAGTGACCAGCGGGAGATCGCGTAGATCGACACGCCCGACTTTCGCCTCTTCCGGCACTTCTTCTTTCAGCCCGGCAACCTGTTTTTCGACTGCCTGCGGCCAGATATATGGGATTTCATGGGTACGCAGGGCCATATCAACAGCCATGCTGGTGCCCATGTTGTCGCCCAATACTTCAACGATTTTACCCACAGCTTTGGTGCGACGGGTTGGACGCTGGGTCAGCTCAACCACGACCACAAAGCCCATACGCGCCCCCATCACCTCTTCCGGCGGAATAAGGATATCGAAGCTCAGGCGGCTATCGTCCGGGACGACAAACCCGACCCCAGCGTCGGTGAAGTAGCGGCCGACAATCTGGCTGGTTTTCGGCACCAGTACGCGCACAATACGCGCTTCGCGACGACCTTTACGGTCCGCGCCCAGCGGCTGCGCCAGCACCTGATCGCCATGAATGCAGGTTTTCATCTGCTCGCTGGACAGGTACAGGTCATCTTTGCGGCCTTCAACGCGCAGAAAGCCGTAGCCATCACGGTGGCCAATAACGGTACCTTTCAGCAGGTCGAGACGTTCCGGCAGCGCGTAGCACTGACGACGAGTGAAGACCAGTTGCCCGTCACGCTCCATCGCGCGCAGGCGACGACGCAGCGCTTCTTGCTGTTCTTCACCTTCAATGTTGAGTTCAGTGGCCAACTCATCGCGGTTGGCCGGTTTTTCACGTTTAGTTAAATGTTCGAGGATAAATTCCCGGCTCGGGATAGGGTTCGCGTATTTTTCAGCTTCGCGTTCCTGGAAAGGATCTTGTGACATCTCGGTTCCTCCGTTGTCAGCTCTGATGAAGATTTTCGTCACTCCACCAGCAATAATTTATAAAGCGGTTGATTTTCTTCAACCAAATCAGCAAGTGTGTAGTTGTCCAGTTCCGTGAGAAAACTTTGCACTGCTTTAGAAAGCGCCTGTTTGAGTCGGCAGGCAGGGGTTATGTGGCAAAACTCGCTGCTACAGTTGACCAGCGATAAGGGTTCCAGCTCGCGAACCACATCACCAATACAAATATCCTTAGCGGGTTTACCCAGGCGGATACCGCCATTTTTTCCTCGAATAGCAGTAACAAAGCCCGCCCGGCTAAGTTGATTGATTATTTTGACCATATGATTACGGGACACGCCGTAGACTTCTGTCACCTCAGAAATACTGGTCATACGTCCTTCGGGAAGTGACGCCATGTAGATTAGCGCACGTAATCCGTAATCGGTGAAACTTGTTAACTGCACATCAACCTCAGGAAAAGGGATAAAACGGATAAACCTGGTGGTATTAATTATATTGATGATAAACCAGCCACCAGCCAGGTCGCTAATTTATTTCAGTTCGGGAAGGAAAAAAGCGAGGAACTTACGTGATTTTAAGCCGGATTCTAATGCAAAACGCCTCATCCGGCCTAAGATAGTGCAAGCGCAGCGCCATTCGACGCTACGCCATAACCAGAATTATGCGTCGAACGGGTCGCGCAGGATCATGGTTTCAGTACGGTCTGGGCCAGTTGAGATAATATCAATCGGCACACCGGTCAGTTCTTCAATACGCTTGATGTAGTTCAGCGCCGCCTGCGGCAGACCACTACGTTCCTTCACGCCAAAGGTGGATTCAGACCAGCCTGGCATGGTTTCGTAAATCGGCTCGATACCTTTCCAGTCGTCAGCCGCCAGCGGGGTAGTCGTAACTTCACGGCCATCCGGCATACGGTAAGCGACACAGATTTTCACCTCTTTCAAACCGTCCAGTACGTCCAGTTTGGTCAGGCAGAAGCCAGACAGGGAGTTAATCTGTACTGCACGACGTACGGCAACGGAGTCCAGCCAACCGGTACGACGACGACGACCAGTGGTTGCGCCATACTCGTTACCTTGTTTGCACAGGAACTCGCCAACGTCATCAAACAGCTCTGTCGGGAACGGACCCGCGCCAACACGAGTAGAGTAAGCTTTGATGATACCCAGCACGTAATCCACATAACGTGGGCCCAGGCCGGAGCCAGTCGCCACGCCACCCGCGGTGGTGTTGGAGGAGGTTACGTACGGATAAGTACCGTGGTCGATATCCAGCAGCGTACCCTGCGCGCCTTCGAACATGACGAAATCGCCACGCTTACGCGCCTGGTCCAGCAGATCGGAAACATCAACAACCATAGAAGTCAGGATGTCGGCAATCGCCATCACATCATCCAGCACTTTCTGGTAGTCAACCGCTTCGACTTTATAGAAATTCACCAACTGGAAGTTGTGATATTCCATCACTTCTTTCAGTTTTTCAGCGAAGGTTGCTTTATCAAACAGATCGCCAACGCGCAGACCGCGACGAGCCACTTTATCTTCATAAGCCGGGCCGATACCGCGACCGGTAGTACCGATCGCTTTCTCGCCACGCGCTTTCTCACGAGCGTTATCCAACGCAACGTGATAATCAAGGATCAGCGGACAAGCTTCAGACAGCAGCAGGCGCTCGCGAACCGGGATACCACGATCTTCCAGCCCTTTCATTTCTTTCATCAGCGCGGACGGAGACAGTACAACACCGTTACCGATGATGCTGATGACATTCTCGCGAAGAATACCTGATGGAATAAGATGGAGGACGGTTTTTTCACCGTTGATTACGAGAGTATGGCCTGCGTTGTGTCCACCCTGGTAGCGCACAACATATTTAGCCCGTTCAGTCAGAAGATCGACGATCTTACCTTTACCTTCGTCACCCCATTGGGTGCCCAGTACGACGACGTTGTTACCCATTTTTCAAAATCACCGTTTGCTTAAAAATGGATTCTACCACCGCTTTTTCAGATATACAGCACTTTTTGCATGCTAAAATCCGCAAATTAGGCTACTTATTGATCAGCCAATCGTTTTCCTCAACATGTAGTAGACCACAACGCCCGCAACCACAAGACCTCCACCAAAACGACGCAAAGTATTTTCGGGGAGTTGCGCCATCGCGGAGATCATTTTCTTCC
>NZ_JAHLQZ010000123.1:0-12303 GCF_018919505.1 Citrobacter sp. S55_ASV_140 | reverse complement strand
GCCATTGACGCCGCGCTGGTTAAGTTTGGTTTTCCGGTTGGGCCAATCCAACTTTTGGATGAGGTCGGAATTGATACGGGCACTAAAATTATACCTGTGCTTGAAGCGGCGTATGGAGAACGTTTTAGCGCGCCTGCAAATGTTGTTGCTTCAATTTTGAATGACGATCGCAAAGGTAGAAAAAATGGTCGTGGTTTCTATCTTTATGGGGCGAAAGGGCGTAAAAGCAAAAAACAGGTCGACCCTGCAATTTATACGCTTATTGGCGCTCAGGGCCAGGCTCGACTCACCGCCACGCAAATTGCTGAGCGGTGTGTCATGTTAATGCTCAATGAAGCAGCTCGCTGTTTCGACGAGAAGGTCGTCCGCAGCGCCCGTGATGGCGATATCGGCGCTGTATTTGGTATTGGTTTTCCGCCATTCCTCGGCGGCCCGTTCCGGTATATGGATTCCCTCGGCGCGGGTGAAGTAGTTGCGGTTCTGCAACGGCTATCAACACAATATGGCTCGCGGTTTACGCCGTGTGAGCAGTTATTGCTGATGGCGGAACGCGGTGAAAGATTCTGGAATAGTAGGGAAACTGACCTGAATTCATGAGGTCAAAGGTAGGATGAATCCGCACTGAATGTATGGCTCATGCTCAAAATGTAAACAGAGATTGACTATACTTACGCCGTTGAGGTAAAAAACAGCGTTTCATTCGGTGAATGGATAAGGCACAATGCCGGCCACCATATCGTTACCACGGTCAATAGGGGCCGTGATTAACTGGTGTTGGTGATTCTGGTTAACAAAAGCGGTGCAATATGCAAGTTTTTATCATGCGTCACGGCGACGCGGCCCTCGATGCCGCCAGTGATTCGGTTCGTCCTTTAACCTCTTGTGGTTGTGACGAATCTCGCCTGATGGCGAACTGGCTGAAAGGTCAAAAAGTGGATATCGAACGTGTTCTGGTGAGCCCGTTCCTGCGAGCCGAACAAACGCTGGATGTGGTGGGGGAATGCATGAACCTGCCAAGCGGCGTGGATGTTTTGCCGGAGCTGACTCCCTGCGGCGATGTTGGTCTGGTCAGCGCCTATTTACAGGCTCTGGCCAATGAAGGTATCACCACGGCGCTGGTGATTTCTCACTTACCTTTAGTGGGGTATCTGGTGTCTGAGCTTTGCCCAGGCGAAACTCCGCCGATGTTTACCACGTCAGCGATTGCCAGCGTTACGCTTGATGAAAGCGGAAAAGGGGTTTTCAACTGGCAGATGAGCCCGTGTAATCTCAAAATGGCGAAAGCGATATAAGTAGGCCGGATAAGGCACAACCGCCATCCGGAAAATAAAAGAGCCGCAAACGCGGCTCTTTCTGTTTTTCTGCATCAGGGAAGTTCTGGCGGCAGCCACTCTTCCACTTCAATCAGCACCAGCAGTGCGGCGTCGCCACCATACTCTTTTGGTGCCTGATGAAAGGCCATCACGTGCGGATGCTGTGCCAGCCAGAGAGGCGTTTGCTGTTTAAGAATATGCTTTCCGTGGCCATGCATAACGCAGGCGCAAAACACATGCTCACGACGACAGGCGGCGATCAGCGCGCCTAATTCCTGTTTGGCCTGTTGCTGGGTCAGTCCATGCAAATCAAGAAACAGCTCCGGGGAGTAGTCGCCACGGCGCATTTTCTTGAGTTCGAAATGGCTGACGTCGGCACGTAGATATCTTACCGGGCCGTCTGTGTTCAGCAACGGCTGAAATTCGTCAGAAAAATAGTGGCTGGCATCAGCCTGTTCCTGCAACAGCCTTTTAACCGGGACCTCGGTGATTTTTTTACGTAGCGGTCGGTGAACAATAGTGTCTTGCTTAATTTTACGCGTGCCGGTCATCAGCTGGCGAAACAGCGTCTGATCCTCCTCGCTGAGCGATGTTTTCTTTTTCATTCGAGCGTCTCATCTTTTATTTTCCGTTAGTTTAACCCGACTCGACGGGCATCCGATCGCTTAAAACGCAATTTTCGCGTTCAGGCCCGGTGTGGATGCTGATTTATCGCCGTCTTCGTGGCAAACTAGCCGCCGAAATTAATACGAGCATGCCCTGGAGGAATACGTGGATAAAATTTTCGTCGATGAAGCAGTGAGTGAACTGCATACCATTCAGGACATGTTGCGTTGGGCGGTCAGCCGTTTTAGCGCGGCGAATATCTGGTATGGCCATGGCACGGATAACCCATGGGACGAGGCCGTACAGCTGGTGCTGCCGTCGCTCTATTTGCCGCTGGATATACCTGAAGATATGCGCACCGCGCGTCTGACCTCCAGCGAGCGCCATCGTATTGTTGAACGCGTGATTCGCCGCGTCAACGAGCGTATCCCGGTTGCTTATCTGACCAATAAAGCCTGGTTCTGCGGGCATGAGTTTTATGTTGATGAACGCGTGCTGGTTCCACGCTCACCGATTGGCGAACTGATCAATAATCGTTTTGCGGGCCTCATCAATGAGCAGCCGCAGCATATCCTCGATATGTGTACCGGCAGCGGCTGCATCGCTATTGCCTGCGCGTATGCTTTCCCGGAAGCCGAAGTGGATGCGGTGGATATTTCCACTGACGCGCTGGCGGTGACTGAGCACAATATTGAAGAACATGGTCTGATCCATCACGTGACGCCGATCCGCTCCGATCTGTTCCGCGATCTGCTGAAAGTGCAGTATGACCTGATTGTGACCAACCCGCCGTATGTCGATGCGGAAGATATGTCCGATCTGCCAAACGAATATCGTCATGAACCTGAGCTGGGTCTGGCGTCCGGTAGCGATGGGCTGAAACTGACTCGCCGCATTCTGGGGAACGCTCCAGATTACCTGGCAGATAACGGTATTCTGATTTGTGAAGTCGGAAACAGCATGGTACATCTGATAGAGCAATACCCGGATGTACCGTTTACCTGGCTGGAGTTTGACAACGGCGGTGACGGTGTATTCATGCTGACCAAAGAACAGTTAGTTGCTGCTCGCGAGCACTTCAGCATTTATAAAGACTAAATACACGCGCACAAACACAACACTCATAACGGAGCCGTGATGGCAGGAAACACAATTGGGCAACTCTTTCGCGTAACCACATTCGGCGAATCACACGGGCTGGCGCTCGGTTGTATTGTCGATGGTGTTCCGCCGGGCATTTCTCTGACAGAAGCTGACCTGCAGCACGATCTCGACAGACGTCGCCCAGGTACGTCGCGTTACACTACGCAGCGCCGTGAACCGGATCAGGTGAAAATCCTCTCTGGTGTGTTCGAAGGCGTGACCACCGGTACCAGCATTGGTCTGTTGATCGAAAATACCGATCAGCGTTCACAGGATTACAGCGCGATTAAGGATGTTTTTCGTCCTGGTCACGCCGACTATACCTATGAGCAAAAATACGGTCTGCGCGACTATCGTGGCGGTGGACGCTCATCCGCACGTGAAACAGCAATGCGCGTGGCGGCCGGGGCGATTGCCAAAAAATATCTAGCGGAAAAATTCGGCGTTGAAATTCGCGGCTGTCTGACGCAGATGGGCGATATCCCGCTGGAGATTAAAGACTGGTCTCAGGTAGAGCTTAACCCATTTTTTTGCCCGGACCCGGATAAAATCGAGGCGCTCGATGAACTGATGCGCGGCCTGAAAAAAGAGGGCGACTCCATCGGAGCAAAGGTCAGCGTGGTGGCAAGCGGCGTACCTGCGGGTCTCGGTGAACCTGTATTTGACCGCCTGGATGCCGACATTGCCCATGCGCTGATGAGCATTAACGCCGTTAAGGGCGTAGAGATTGGCGACGGGTTTGACGTTGTCGCGCTGCGCGGCAGCCAAAACCGTGATGAAATCACCAAAGACGGTTTCCAGAGTAACCATGCGGGCGGCATTCTGGGCGGGATCAGCAGCGGGCAGCAAATTGTTGCACATATGGCGCTGAAACCGACGTCCAGTATTACCGTTCCTGGCCGCACGATTAACCGCTTTGGCGAAGAAGTCGACATGATCACCAAAGGACGCCACGATCCGTGCGTTGGGATCCGCGCCGTGCCGATCGCAGAGGCTATGCTGGCGATCGTATTAATGGATCACCTGCTGCGTCAGCGGGCGCAAAACGCGGACGTGAAGACTGACATTCCACGCTGGTAAGACATGAAAAAAACGGCACTTGCGGCGCTGGCTCTTTTTGCCAGCACCGCCTGCCTGGCGGCGACGCCCTGGCAGAAAATTACCCATCCGGTGGCGGGCAGCCCGCAGTCTATCGGCGCATTCGCCAATGGCTGTATTGTTGGCGCCGAGACGCTGCCTGTACAGTCTGAACACTATCAGGTGATGCGCACCGATCAGCGACGTTATTTTGGTCATCCGGATCTGGTGATGTTTATCCAGCGTCTGAGTAATCAGGCGAATAATCTGGGGCTGGGCACGGTGTTAATCGGCGATATGGGTATGCCGGCCGGTGGGCGGTTCAATGGCGGTCACGCCAGCCACCAGACGGGACTAGATGTCGATATTTTCCTGCAGTTGCCGAAAACGCGCTGGACCCAGTCACAACTGCTGCGTCCTCAGGCGTTAGATCTGGTCTCACGGGATGGCAAACATGTCGTGCCGTCGCTGTGGAAGCCGGAGATTTTCAGCCTGATTAGGCTGGCGGCAAAAGATAATGAAGTCACGCGCATTTTTGTGAATCCGGCGATTAAGCAGCAGCTGTGTCTGGATGCAGGGACTGACAGGGACTGGTTGCGTAAAGTGCGACCGTGGTTCCAGCATCGTGCGCATATGCACGTACGATTACGTTGTCCTGCTGACAGCCTTGAATGCGAAGATCAACCGTTGCCTCCACCGGGTGACGGCTGTGGCGCGGAGCTGCAAAGCTGGTTCGAACCTCCCAAACCTGGAACCACCAAGCCTGAGAAGAAGACACCGCCGCCGTTGCCGCCTTCCTGCCAGGCGCTATTGGATGAGCATGTACTCTAATGGATCATTTTGTCTCTCTGTTTATGGTGTCGCCACTGCTGTTAGGTGTGCTTTTTTTTGTGGCAATGCTGGCAGGTTTTATTGACTCTCTGGCCGGAGGCGGCGGTTTACTCACCATCCCGGCATTGATGGCGGCCGGAATGCCGCCCGCGCAAGCGTTGGCCACCAATAAGCTACAGGCCTGCGGGGGATCGATCTCTTCCTCGATCTATTTTATTCGCCGGGGCGTGGTGAATCTGGCGGATCAGAAGCTCAACATCTTCATGACTTTTGTCGGTTCCATGAGCGGCGCGTTGTTGGTCCAGCATGTGCAGTCCGACATATTACGCCAGATCCTGCCGGTGCTGGTTATCTGTATTGGCCTCTACTTTCTGTTGATGCCCAGAGTGGGCGAAGAAGACCGGCAGCGTCGGCTGCACGGTTTGCCTTTCGCGCTGGTGGCCGGGGGCTGCGTTGGGTTTTACGATGGCTTTTTTGGCCCGGCGGCGGGTTCGTTCTACGCGCTGGCTTTTGTCATGCTGTGCGGCTATAACCTGGCAAAATCGACGGCCCACGCCAAAGTATTAAATGCCACCTCGAATATCGGTGGACTGTTGCTGTTTGCCCTCGGCGGCAAAGTGATTTGGGCGACCGGGTTTGTGATGCTCATTGGCCAGTTCATTGGCGCACGGATGGGATCGCGACTGGTGCTCAGCAAAGGACAAAAACTCATTCGGCCAATGATCGTTATTGTCTCCGCCGTAATGAGCGCCAAGCTACTTTACGATAATCATGGACAGGAGATTCTCCACTGGCTGGGGATGAACTAATGAATAACACCCATCACTACGAACAGTTAATTGAGATTTTTAACGGCTGCTTTGCCGATGAATTTAATACCCGTCTGATTAAAGGCGATGACGAACCGATCTATCTTCCTGCTGATGCGGGAGTACCGTATCACCGTATCGTTTTTGCGCATGGTTATTACGCCAGCGCCTTACATGAAATTTCGCACTGGTGTATTGCGGGTAAAGCGCGTCGTGAACTGGTTGACTTTGGTTACTGGTACTGCCCGGACGGACGCGACGCGAACACGCAATGCCTGTTTGAAGATGTGGAAGTGAAGCCGCAGGCGTTTGACTGGCTGTTCTGCATGGCGGCGGGTTATCCGTTTAACGTCAGTTGCGACAATCTGAACGGCGACTTTGAACCGGATCGCGTGGTATTCCAGCGTCGTGTTCATGCCCAGGTGATGGAATATCTGGAAAAGGGGATCCCGGAGCGTCCAGCGCGCTTTATTAACGCGTTACAGAATTATTATCACACGCCTGAACTTAAGGCGGAACAATTCCCGTGGCCCGAAGCGCTCAACTGAAGCCGCCGCCACGTTTACAATGAGGAAAGAAGATGATCGCGGAGTTTGAATCACGCATTCTGGCATTAATCGACGATATGGTAGAGCACGCCAGCGATGATGAGTTGTTTGCCAGTGGCTATTTGCGTGGGCACCTGACGCTGGCCGTAGCAGAGCTGGACGCTGGCGAGGACCATTCCGCTGAGGCATTGTACACCAATGTGACCAGCAGCCTGGAAAAAGCGATTAGCGCAGGCGAACTTTCGCCGCGTGACCAGGCGTTAGTGAAAGAGATGTGGGACGCTTTATTTCAAAAGGCAACGCAATAATAATTGCAGTGGATTGTGCCGGATGGCGACGCTAAGGCGTCTTATCCGGCCTACATGGACTGACGATTCGGGTTCAGTTTGTAGGCCTGATAAGCGCAGCGCATCAGGCAATGATGAGAGAGTATTTTATTTCACCGCTTTACCCTTCAATAACTTCCTGACCCACAACCGATTCGGGTTCAGTGCCGCCAGCGTACTGGCATCCATAGGAATGGGTTCATCGCTCATTTGCGCTGCCAGAATTTCTGCACACAGCGGGGCTGAGCACAACCCGCGTGACCCCAGCGCGCCCAGCATAAATAGAACGGCATACACCGGGGCGCTTACCGCGTGCGCTTTGTCTTCGGCAAGCGTGGCGTACTGGCTGAGCGTGGCGTCATAGTCCGCTACATTGCCCACCATCGGGATGTGATCGCGCGTAGCGCAGCGGACCCCGCAGCGGGCGGCATGCGCACTGACGTCCACCTCTTTTGCCCATGCGGCGTGCGGGAAGCAGTCGATTAAACGCTGACGATTTTGCTGCTGGTCGTCCTCGCGATACTCAGTCTCCTCACACCCACGATGATAGCTGGCGCCAATGCAGTGTTGCTGGTTTTGCGGGTCATGCGGCGTGAGGTAACCGTCGTAACACAACACCTGGCGCAGCGCTGACAGCGTAGGCGTGGTGGGGATATGACTCACCTGACCGCCAACGGAATAGACCGGTAACGACTGCGTCTGCTCAAAGCGGTTAATGCGATGGCCGTTAGCCAGAACCACCGCTTCGTGAGTGGCGGTTTCTCCACAGGCAAACTGCAATTGCCAGCTTGCTGTCTGGCGCGTCAGTGAGACCAACGTGTGTTGGTAGCGGGTACGTAATCCCAGCGTTGTGGCATAGTCCAGTACGGCGGTGGTTAACTGCGCCGGGCACAACCATCCACCTGCTGGATACTGAATCCCGCCGCATCCGGTTTCCACGCCTGTCGTTTGCAACACCTGCTGTGCGTCTACGCCGACGGCGAGCGCATCTGGCAGTTCAAGAGACAGCATTTGAGTGATTTTCTGCTGGCTTTTTTCATCCCAGGCGAGCTGCGTCACGCCGCACCAGTCATGTGCGAACTCAACCGGAAGGGCGTCATACAGTCGGCGGGCGAAGGTAAACGCGGTGGGGAAAAAGAGATTAATGGCCGCATCATGCTTGCTGAGTAACGGATAGAGCGCGCCCTGACGATTACCTGATGCGCCTGCGGCAGGTTTTGCGTCCGCGCAATAGAGCGTGACCTGCCAGCCGCGGCGCAGTAGCGCCAGCGACAGCAATGCGCTGGCGATGCCACCGCCAATGATAGCGGCTTCGCGCTTATCTGTGCCCGTGCGCGTGAACCACGGAGCCGATGAAGGGAGCGCCAGAGTCTGTTCCATGACGCCACAAAGCATTTCGCGTTTGCGGCCAAAGCCTTTGCGTTTTTGCATTGTAAACCCGGCTTCCTGCAACCCCCGTCGCACAAAGCCTGCCGATGTGAAGGTGGCCAGCGTGCCGCCGGGGCGAGCCAGTCGGGCCATCGCGTTAAACAGCGTTGGCGTCCACATGTCCGGATTTTTCGCCGGTGCGAAACCGTCCAGGAACCAGGCGTCCACTTTTTGATTCAAAGAGTCATCCAGTTTACTGGTCAGTTCATTAATATCGCCAAACCACAGATCCAGCGTGACGCGCCCATTATCAAGAAGCAGACGATGGCATCCCGCCAGCGGCAGCGGCCACTGCTCTTGCAGTGCCGTGGCCCACGGAGCAAGCTCCGGCCAGTGCTGATGGGCCAGGGTCAGATCTTCACGCGTCAGCGGATATTTTTCGAAACTGATGAAATGTAATCTTTCCAGGGTAGCGTCAGGGTAGGTATCGCGAAAATCGGCAAATGCCTGCCAGAGCGTCAGGAAGTTAAGCCCGGTGCCAAACCCGCTTTCAGCCACCACGAAAAGGGGACGTGAATGCGCAGGAAATCGCTGTGCGAGATGATTCCCGCCGAGGAAGACGTAACGTGTCTCTTCCAGCCCGTTATCATTGGAAAAATAGACATCATCAAAATCTCGGGAAACAGGTGTACCCTCAGCGTTGAATTCAAGGTTGGCAGGTTGTATAGCGTATTGTTTCACGTAAGTTACTCGTCTGGCAGGCTGTGCCCCGATCTTAGCGATGAGTGCCTGGCTGCGCAAATTTCCACATTAAATGGCTGATCGGACTTGTTCGGCGTACAAGTGTACGCTATTGTGCCACTCGAAACTTTAAAATAGTGCGACTTACAGAGGTATTGAATGAAACGTGCAGTGATTACTGGCTTGGGCATCGTTTCCAGCATCGGTAATAACCAGCAGGAAGTCCTGGCATCTCTGCGTGAAGGACGTTCAGGGATCACTTTCTCTCAGGAGCTGAAGGACTCCGGCATGCGTAGCCACGTATGGGGCAACGTAAAACTGGATACCACTGGCCTCATTGACCGCAAAGTAGTGCGCTTCATGAGCGACGCATCCATCTATGCATTCCTTTCCATGGAGCAGGCTGTGGCGGATGCCGGTCTTGCTGCAGAAGATTACCAGAATAACCCGCGCGTTGGCCTGATTGCAGGTTCCGGCGGCGGCTCCCCGCGTTTTCAGGTGTTCGGCGCTGACGCAATGCGTAGCCCGCGTGGTCTGAAAGCGGTTGGCCCGTATGTGGTCACCAAAGCGATGGCGTCCGGCGTTTCTGCCTGCCTCGCAACGCCGTTTAAAATTCACGGCGTAAACTACTCCATCAGCTCTGCCTGTGCGACTTCTGCGCACTGTATCGGCAACGCAGTGGAACAAATTCAACTGGGCAAACAAGACATCGTGTTTGCTGGCGGCGGCGAAGAACTGTGCTGGGAAATGGCGTGTGAATTCGACGCCATGGGCGCGCTGTCTACCAAATATAACGATGACCCGTCGAAAGCTTCCCGTACCTATGACGCAAACCGTGACGGTTTTGTTATCGCGGGCGGCGGCGGTATGGTTGTGGTCGAAGAGCTGGAACACGCTCTGGCCCGTGGCGCGCACATCTACGCGGAAATCGTCGGTTACGGCGCGACCTCTGATGGCGCAGACATGGTTGCACCGTCAGGCGAAGGCGCAGTACGTTGCATGCAGATGGCGATGCACGGTGTAGACACCCCGATCGACTACCTGAACTCTCACGGTACTTCTACTCCGGTAGGCGACGTGAAAGAGCTGGGCGCAATCCGTGAAGTGTTTGGCGACAACAGCCCGGCAATTTCTGCAACCAAAGCGATGACTGGTCACTCACTGGGCGCGGCTGGCGTGCAGGAAGCTATCTACTCTCTGCTGATGCTGGAACACGGCTTTATCGCGCCGAGCATCAACATTGAAGAGCTGGACGAGCAGGCGGCAGGTCTGAACATCGTGACCAAACCAACCGAGCAGGCGCTGACCACCGTGATGTCCAACAGCTTCGGCTTTGGCGGCACTAACGCGACGCTGGTCATGCGTAAGCTGAAAGCGTAAGTCTGCAAGATGATGTAAAGGGGAGCCTGATGGCTCCCTTTTTTATTTATTCATTTTTTCGTACTCCGGCGCGATTTCTGCCGACCAGGCTTTGGCTCGTGTGATATCACCAGTGCTGTAGATTGGCTGTTCAAATTGATTATCCAGATCCCGCACGCGATAAATTTTCCAGCGACCTTCTTCCCAACGCGTATACACTTCCAGTTGCATGGGCGCTTCGCCTGCCGGCCCACCTAATTGTACTTCCACCTTTTCACCACCGAGAAAGGGCTGAGCCGCTCCAACCCGTAACAGCGGGATCCATTTGGGGTCGTAATCCTGCACGTACATAAAGTAGTCAGAATTTATTATTTCCTGCTCGTAAAGGCTGTCAATCAGCGCCAAACGGTCGATAACGTCTTTCGCCACATAACGTTGCATGAGCGCGGACGTATCTCGATCTTGTGTGTAGGCGGACATCCACGCGAGATAGAATTGTTTAACATCCTCAGTGCTGTCACTGCGTGATGAAGAACAGCTACAAAGTAACAAAACCAGAGCAATCAATGGGAACCCTTTCATTACTGTTTCCTGTAAATAGTGTATGAAGGTTTTGCCGCTCGATAGCCTGGTCCCGCCCACATATCACGTTGTCTAAAATCGGAGTACCACTCCTGACCGTCAAAGATCGCCATATGACCGCTTGGGTTTCCTCCCTCATAAGGTTGAATGACGACGACATCTCCTGCTCGGGGCTGTTCATATCTACCGATAGGACTGAATCCTGCGTTTTTTAACAGCGGTCCATAATCTTTAGCATGGTAGGTATTTCCAAGATTGATACCACCGGCCTGAATAGCTTTGCGGGTAAATTCTGCACAACGCTTCTGAGAATGGCCGCCTGCATGAGATTTTGCATAATTTGCTGCTGCTGTTTTATCCCAGCTCATGATGACTCCTGTTAAGAGAATATATAATAAGTTCGTGTATTGCTTTAACAGGATTTAATCTGACGGGAATGACCGATAATGCTATTAATATCGAAAATACATTAGATTGAAATATTAATTAATCCGTTTGGTAAATCATGGGTAATATATTTATAATTGATGTTTATTCTTTATGACTGCTTTTTTTGTTGATTTAGAGAGATAGCGTGACGGCCAAATGACGTCTGGCGTAGTTTCCAGCGCCTGGGCGATGATCTGTTCTGCGCGCGGCCAGCTTCGGGTAAATACATTACGCAGCGAATCTGGAGATAAACCTGCCGCACGTGACAATTCTCTGAGCGTAATGCCTCTTTTTTCCAGTGCACTTTTAATATCTGCACGATGCCAGTCTTGGCTTTTTTGTTCCATTCTGTAATCCTAAGAAGATGTGTTATCGGCGCCGATATTTTTCAGGGTATAAATTAGAAAGCCAAAAAGAATGTAACTTTCTTTTTGTTGTTGGAATATTGCCAGAATTAATCTGAAATTTCGCGCAAAAGAAAAAATATTTTTATTTCATCAGCGGAAAGGAAAGTAACTGATGGTAAAAGAGTGGTTTACGGTGAAGGAGTGTCTTGAATTGCCTGGGTTTCCGAGAAGCGCACCAGCCGTTCGCTTGCGCTTAAATACCTACAGTGAAGGGAAGGAGGGCGTTAAGCGCAAGCGTGCGAAGTCTAAGGCTGAGGAATTTCATATTTCTGTGTTTCCGCTGTACGTCCGCTCGTATCTGAATAAAAATGAGCAAACAGAAGCGCCGGATCGCAATATCGTGCAGGAAGCCGAGCCCAAAGAGATTTGGGATATGATGTTCCGGCTCCTGACGCCGCAGCAGCGTGAACAGGTAACCGGGTTGTTCAGAACGAAGGGAATTGACGCTGTATTTCCCTTTTTGTTCGTAGACAAGTCATCGTTTTGATGCGTGTAGCTATGCTTTCACAGTTGACAGCCAGGGCCCCTCACAGGCAGACTCCAGCTTCAACATTATCCTCTTGATAATGCGTAAGCGTTTAACGTTATCCAACGCACCTTAATCCTGAAAGTCAGGTAGAGGGGGCGTGGGCATTCCTCGCCTTACTCTGCATTTTGGAGTAACGCATGACAGCAGTAACCCAACAAGAAAAAACAGCGTCGGCGAACTTTTCGCTGTTTCGTATCGCTTTTGCGGTTTTCCTGACCTACATGACGGTCGGTCT
>NZ_JAHLQZ010000122.1:0-12409 GCF_018919505.1 Citrobacter sp. S55_ASV_140 | reverse complement strand
CAGCTCTTCAGCAGCCCGGGTATAACTTTCGTGACGCGCAACAACTTCAAAAGTTACCAGCAACTCCGTCTTCGGTATTTTTCCTCTCATAACCTCTTCCATATGCAGCGTACAAAAATAGTTTAATTTATAAAAAATAATTCAAGACACCCAGATAAGCATCGAGAGTTATATTTTATTTCATCCATTGATGTCATTGATCCAATCCATGATTTACTCATACAGATGGCGGATAAATATTAACCAATAATACTCAAGCACAACAATAAACACAATTTAAATAAGGTTAAACCTATGCAAATAGTGCCAATAAGTTCTTAATAATTTTTCAAGTTAACTTGTTTATTGCAGAAAAAACTTTGCGAGATTAATCAATATTATCCATGCGATAATTTTAGATAATTTCACGTTATAACTTACGGGCAAACGACTGCTTTTAATCATTCCTTGATGTAGTTTCTGCCTTTTTTTGTTAGACGTGATAAAGGACACAATGTGAAAACTTTCGGAAAGGTCTGGCTCGTTGGAGCAGGTCCCGGTGATATTTCATTACTCACCCTCAAAGCGATGATGTGCATTAAACAGGCTGATGTCATTATTTACGATCGGCTGGTCAATCCCAAAATTTTGGAATGGGCATTACCTGATTGCCTGCTTATCAATGTCGGCAAAAATCCCGGCTTTCATTGTGTTCCGCAGGATGAAATTAACGCATTACTGGTCCAGTATGCCCAAACACATAACAACATCGTACGCCTGAAAGGGGGCGATCCTTATGTGTTTGGTCGTGGGGCCGAAGAAGTTGAAGATCTTGTTGAAGCGGGTATCCCATTTGAAGTTGTGCCGGGTATCAGTTCTACCATCGGCGGCCTGGCCTATGCCGGGATCCCGGTGACGCATCGCGATTTCGCCTCCGGTTTTCACGTGGTGACAGGCCATACGCGAGAAGGCAACCAGCAGCAGGACTGGCGTCAACTGGCGAAGCTAAATGGCACGCTGGTTATCGTCATGGGAATCGCCAATCTGGCGTTTATTTGCGAAGAACTGTTGATGGGCGGTAAATCAGCAGATACACCCGCAGCGCTAATTATGTCCGCCACCCGAGAGAATCAACGCCGACTAACCTGTACGCTCGGTTCATTACTGAGCAAAGCGCAGGAGGCTAACATTGCACCACCTGCGCTGATTGTTATTGGCGAGGTGGTGACCCTGAGCGATCGACTCTCTTTTATACCGGAGGCCATCACCGTGCCAGAAGATCTTTACTGCGAAAGTCTGGCATGACGAAAAGACTGGGGCGACGTTTGATGCGCCGCCCTGAAAACGCGGCAAAAGTAGCTGGTTTGCGCGTATTGAAGTTTCCGGGCAATACTGTCTATTGAGTGCACGGGATCGTGCAACAACTCCCCCGCTTTTTGCATTTTTTTCTGATTCACCCAGGTTTTAAAATTAACGCCCTGCCGCTTCTTAAAAAATCGGCTGAAATAGTTCGCGCTTAAGCACACATGCGCCGCTACGGATTCCAGGGATAATTCACCATACAAATTTTCATCAATATAACGCAGTGCCGCCAGAAGTTTTTTCTCATGACGAGAAGGTTCAGTGAAATAATGACGAACGTAACGGATCGGTGGGGCGAATATCTGATCGGATTGTCGCTCTTGCTCATAGTTATCAACAATAAAACTTAACAAATTAGCCGATGCCACCAGCGTATTATTATCCACTACCGCAACCTGACCCCATTCAGCTTTTATTTTTGTGTCATCCATCCATGAAAATTTATTATTAATTACGATAGTTTTATATTCCTGATACTTTGACCGGACCTGCCCGCAAACAATAAAACCATAAAGATGCCCTTCATTAATTATTGGCATCGAGAACAAACTTAACCCTGCATGACAGGTGAGTATTCTGGGTTTAAGCTGTTTTAGCCCCTCAAAAGCGCACTGCTTATCGCATTTTTCGCAACCTACACGATACCGCTCATCCGCTCGCATTAATGTGCAGAACGAATTAAAATTATGACAATCCGACAGTGCCTTGCCGTGAATATCAATCACGACCGCGGCTAACCCGGTCGCGCGAGAGAATACTTCGGCTATCGAGAAAAAAACGTGTAAATAGTCATTCTGGATTTTCAGCGGCACGCTCTCCTCCGGCACTCATGATATTAAAGCCGGTAATATGCAGAATTTAATCAAGAGAAAGAATGATGCTGACCGCAAAAAATAATCTCATTTATGAATATGATTATGATCGAATCGCAAGAGAATAGACGGCAGAAAACAAAAAAGGCCATCATCAGATGGCCAACCATGTCGAAACGGGACCAGCCCTTGACCATGCAGATAGTCAGGGCTGTTTTTTTACTTCTTACTTAATAACGGTTTTCAGCGCTTCGCCGATATCGGCCAGGCTGCGAACGGTTTTCACGCCAGCAGCTTCCAGAGCCGCGAATTTCTCGTCAGCGGTACCTTTACCACCGGCGATGATCGCACCGGCGTGGCCCATACGTTTTCCTTTCGGCGCGGTTACGCCCGCGATGTAGCCGACAACTGGCTTGGTGACGTGATCTTTAATGTACGCCGCCGCTTCTTCTTCCGCGCTACCGCCGATCTCGCCGATCATCACGATCGCTTCAGTCTGCGGATCTTCCTGGAACAGCTTCAGAATGTCGATGAAGTTAGAGCCTGGAATCGGGTCGCCGCCGATACCGACACAGGTGGACTGGCCGAAACCGTAGTCGGTGGTCTGCTTAACCGCTTCATAGGTCAGCGTACCGGAACGGGAAACGATACCCACTTTACCCGGCTTGTGAATGTGACCCGGCATGATGCCGATTTTGCATTCGCCCGGGGTGATCACGCCTGGGCAGTTCGGGCCGATCATGCGCACGCCCGCTTCGTCCAGCTTCACCTTCACGGTCAGCATATCCAGCGTCGGGATACCTTCGGTGATGGTGATAATCAGTTTGATGCCTGCATCAATTGCTTCCAGGATGGAGTCTTTGCAGAATGGCGCCGGAACGTAGATCACAGTGGCCGTTGCGCCGGTCGCTTCTACCGCTTCACGCACGGTGTTAAACACCGGCAGACCCAGGTGAGTGGTGCCGCCTTTGCCTGGCGTTACGCCGCCAACCATCTGAGTACCGTAAGCAATCGCCTGTTCGGAGTGGAATGTCCCCTGGCTACCGGTGAAGCCCTGGCAGATAACCTTGGTATCTTTATTAATTAAAACTGACATTATTTCCCCTCCACTGCGGCAACAACCTGCTGAGCTGCATCCGTCAGACTTTTCGCTGCAATAATATTCAGGCCGCTATCAGCCAGTTTTTTCGCGCCGAGTTCGGCGTTGTTGCCTTCCAGACGAACGACAACCGGAACGTTAACGCCCACTTCCGCTACCGCGCCGATGATACCGTCAGCGATCAGGTCGCAACGTACGATACCGCCGAAGATGTTAACCAGTACGGCTTTTACATTGTCATCGGAGAGGATGATTTTGAACGCTTCGGTCACGCGCTCTTTGGTCGCGCCGCCGCCCACGTCGAGGAAGTTAGCCGGTTCGCCGCCGTGCAGTTTAACGATATCCATGGTGCCCATTGCCAGGCCCGCGCCGTTAACCATACAGCCGATGTTGCCGTCCAGCGCAACGTAGTTCAGTTCCCACTGTGCCGCCTGCGCTTCACGCGGATCTTCCTGAGACTGGTCGCGCATTTCACGCAGGTCAGCCTGGCGGAACAGCGCGTTGCCGTCAGCGCCCAGTTTGCCGTCGAGGCAGATCAGGTCGCCCTGTTTGGTCACTACCAGCGGGTTGATTTCGATCAGCGCCAGGTCACGCTCCAGGAAGATAGTCGCCAGGCCCATGAAGATCTTGGTGAACTGCTGAACCTGTTTACCTTCCAGACCCAGTTTGAACGCCAGCTCGCGTCCCTGGTAGGGCATCGGGCCTGCCAGCGGATCCAGCGCCACTTTGTGGATCAGGTGTGGGGTTTCTTCCGCCACTTTTTCAATTTCCACGCCGCCTTCGGTAGAGGCCATAAAGACCACGCGACGGGAGCTACGGTCAACCACTGCGCCGAGGTAAAGTTCTTTACCGATATCGGTCGCCGCTTCAACCAGGATCTGATTTACCGGTTGGCCATTCGCGTCTGTCTGGTAAGTCACCAGACGTTTCCCCAGCCAGTGCTCAGCAAAAGCGCGAATGTCTTCTTTGCTGTTAACAACCTTCACACCGCCCGCTTTACCACGGCCACCAGCGTGAACCTGACATTTCACTACCCACGGGCCTGCGCCGATTTTAGATGCGGCTTCTTCAGCTTCACGCGGAGTATTACAGGCATAACCCACCGGTGCCGGTAAGCCATAGCGGGCAAAAAGTTGTTTTGCCTGATATTCATGTAAGTTCATGTGTTCTGTCCATCCTTCAGGTAATCGTTATCTTTTACCCGTAGGCCTGATAAGGCGTCCAGACCTACGGGGCAGGTGATACTCTTTTTCGTTACACGTCCAGCAGCAGACGCGTTGGATCTTCCAGCAACTCTTTAATGGTTACCAGGAAGCCTACTGACTCACGACCATCGATCAGACGGTGATCGTAAGACAGCGCCAGATACATCATCGGCAGGATTTCAACCTTGCCGTCTACCGCCATCGGACGATCTTTGATGGCATGCATACCCAGGATGGCGCTCTGCGGTGGGTTGATAATCGGCGTAGACATCAGGGAACCGAACACACCGCCATTAGTGATGGTGAAGTTACCGCCCGTCAGATCTTCAACCGTCAACTTGCCGTCGCGACCTTTTACTGCCAGCTCTTTAATGTTCTTCTCAATGTCAGCCATACCCAGCAGATCCACATCACGCAGGACCGGCGTTACCAGGCCGCGCGGCGTGGAGACCGCCATGCTGACATCAAAATAGTTGTGGTACACCACGTCATCGCCATCGATAGAGGCGTTGACTTCCGGATAGCGTTTCAGCGCTTCAACCACCGCTTTCACGTAGAAAGACATAAAGCCCAGACGGATACCGTGGCGTTTCTCGAACGCGTCGCCGTACTGCTTACGCAGGTCCATAATCGGCTTCATGTTGACTTCGTTGAACGTCGTCAGCATGGCGGTGGAGTTTTTCGCTTCCAGCAGACGTTCGGCGACGCGTTTGCGTAGACGAGTCATCGGAACACGTTTTTCGCCACGCGCACCCAGTTGAGGCTGAGGCGCAGGCGCGGCGGCTGGCGCTTTGGCTTCGGCTGTTGCTGCCGGCGCTTTGGCCAGATGCTTTTCCACATCTTCGCGGGTAATGCGGCCACCAACGCCAGTGCCTTTGATGGCGCTGGCTTCGAGGTTATGTTCACCGAGCAGGCGACGGATCGCCGGGCTCAGGGCATCGTTGTTCTGCTCAGTAAGCGACGCCTGCTGGCGCTGTGCCGGAGTCGAATCTTTCTCTTCAGACTTGGCGCTGGTCTCTTTACCCGCGCTGTTGCCTTCACGCAGGCGACCGAGGATCTGGCGAGAGGTGACGGTTGTCCCTTCATCTTCCAGAACCGCATCAAGGATACCGTCCGCTGATGCCGGTACTTCCAGTACCACTTTGTCAGTTTCGATTTCTACCAGTACTTCATCACGACGTACTGCATCGCCCGGTTTTTTGTGCCAGGTTGCAACCGTTGCATCCGCTACGGATTCAGGCAGGTCGGGAACAAGAATATCTACGCTACTCATTATTTATCCTTTATTTAATCGACGTTCAGCGCGTCATTAACCAGATCTTGTTGCTGTTTCTGGTGAACGGACATATACCCTACTGCCGGAGAGGCAGAGGCCGGGCGACCTGCATAACGCAGAGCGGACCCAAATGGAATCACTTCACGGAAATGATGCTGACTGCAGTACCATGCGCCCTGGTTGAGCGGCTCTTCCTGGCACCAGACAAAATCATGTACGTGAGCGAACGGTTTCAGCGCTTCCTGTACCGCTTTATGCGGGAACGGATAGAGCTGTTCGATGCGCACAATGGCAACATCTTTTTGATCATTCTTGCGGCGTTGCTCCAGCAGGTCGTAATAAACCTTACCAGAACACATCACGACACGCTTCACGCCTTTCGGATCAAGCTCATCGACTTCGCCAATGGCCGGCAGGAAGGTGCCATTTGCCAGTTCATCCAGCGTAGAGACCGCCAGCGGATGGCGCAGCAGCGACTTCGGCGACATCACCACCAGTGGACGGCGCATACCGCGCAGCGCCTGACGACGCAGCATGTGGTACACCTGTGCCGGGGTAGACGGGACGCAAACCTGCATGTTTTGCTCAGCGCAAAGTTGCAGATAACGTTCCAGACGCGCGGAGGAGTGCTCCGGACCCTGACCTTCGTAGCCGTGCGGCAGCAGCATAACCAGACCGCACATACGACCCCATTTCTGTTCGCCGGAAGAGATGAACTGATCGATAACGACCTGAGCACCGTTGGCGAAGTCACCGAACTGCGCTTCCCAGATGGTCAGCGTGCGCGGTTCCGCCGTGGCATAGCCGTATTCAAACGCCAGCACTGCTTCTTCAGACAGTACGGAGTCCCATACGCGGAACGTGCCCTGGCCGTTATGCACATGCTGCAGCGGCGTGTAGGTTGAACCGTTCGCCTGGTTATGAATTACCGCGTGACGGTGGAAGAAGGTTCCGCGACCGGAGTCTTCACCCGACAGACGAACCGGAATGCCTTCGTCAACCAGCGTGGCGTAAGCCAGATTCTCTGCGCCACCCCAGTCGAACAGCTTCTCGCCTGCGGCCATGGCCTGACGATCGCCGTAAATTTTGGCAACGCGCGACTGCATTTCAACCGCTTCAGGGACAGTGCTGATGCGTTTAGCCAGCTCCTGCAGACGCTTCATCTCAACTTTGTTCGGGTAGCTTTCGTCCCATTCGTGGTTGAGATATGGCGACCAGGTGAAGGAGTGCATGTTCATTGGACGCCACTCTTTCACTACACACTCGCCAGCATCCAGCGCATCGCGATACAGGTTGACCATTTCGGTCGCATCTTCCAGCGTGGCGACTTTGTCCGCTTCCAGCTTGTCGGCGTAGATTTTGCGCGGCGTCGGATGCTTTTTGATTTTCTGATACATCAGCGGCTGGGTTGCGCTCGGCTCGTCGGCTTCGTTGTGGCCGTGACGGCGGTAGCACACCAGATCGATGAAGACATCGCGTTTGAAGGTATTACGGAAGTCCAGCGCCAGACGCGTGACGAAAGCGACCGCTTCCGGGTCATCCGCATTGACGTGGAAAATCGGCGCCTGAACCATCTTACCGATGTCGGTGCAGTATGGGGTAGAACGCGCATCCAACGGGTTAGAGGTGGTGAAGCCCACCTGGTTGTTGATAACGATGCGAACGGTACCGCCCACTTCGTAACCACGCGCTTTCGACATGTTCAGGGTTTCCTGAACCACGCCCTGCCCGGTGACTGCCGCATCGCCGTGAATGGTGATAGGCAGGACTTTATTGCTGCTCGGCTCATCCAGACGATCCAGACGCGCACGGACGGAACCGATTACCACCGGGCTAACAATTTCCAGGTGCGACGGGTTAAACGCCAGCGCCAGGTGTACCAGACCGCCTTCGGTTTCGATATCCGATGAGAAGCCCATGTGGTACTTCACGTCGCCAGTGCCGAGGTGTTCTTTATGTTTGCCCGCGAATTCGTCGAACAGATCCTGCGGCTTTTTACCCAGCACGTTGACCAGTACGTTCAGACGACCACGGTGCGCCATGCCCAGCACCACTTCACGCGTACCGCTGTTGCCCGCGTGGCGGATCATCTCTTTGAGCATCGGGATTAACGCATCACCGCCTTCCAGCGAGAAGCGTTTCGCGCCCGGGAACTTCGCGCCCAGGTAGCGTTCCAGGCCTTCCGCAGCGGTCAGTTCGCTGAGGAAGCGTTTTTTCTCTTCGCTACTGAACGCGGCACGGCCAGACTCGATGCGCTGCTGAAGCCAGCGTTTTTCTTCGGTGCTGGTGATGTGCATATACTCGGCACCAATCGGACCGCAGTAGGTTTGTTTCAGCGCAACAACCAGGTCGCTCAGCTTCATCGTGTCTTTGCCGCCGGCAAAAGAACCTACGTTAAAGCTTTCCTGAAAATCCGCATCGGTCAGATCGTGGAAAGACGGATCCAGATCGGCCACTTTCTCTTGCTGCCACAGTCCCAGCGGATCGAGATTCGCATGTTGATGACCGCGGAAACGGTAGGCATTAATGAGCTGCAGGACTTTAACCTGCTTCACATTGGCATCAGGGTCGGAAATAGAAGAAGAGTAACGTGGGGTAATCAACGCCTGCCGACGGAAATAATCACGTGTTTTTGAGTGGAGTTGATCCGGTTTGACTCCGGTGCCAGGTAACTGCTGGAACGTCGAACGCCAGTTAGCATCTACCGAGTCAGGGTCGGTTAAGAAGTCTTCATAGAGCTGTTCTATCCAGCTCTGGTTCGAGCCAGAGAGGTAAGAAGAGTCCAACCAGGCTTTCAAAGCGCTGTTCTGCATCGTGATCCCTTAAGCATCTTTTCTGCTTATTTAATACTCTAAATAGGTCACGTTTCAGGAAGGCGGCAAGCTTGCGAATCCCTGGGAGCTTACATCCAGTAAGTGACCGGGGTGAGCAAGTGCAGCCAACGCACATGCAACGTGAACTATGACGAGTATTTCGCCGTGGATACTACCACGCACACCGATGTGCGTGCCGGGGTTCACTTGTTGCGGACTGTCGTGTCATCTGCGTCCGCTAAGGAACCTTTAAAAACTGTCTAATAATATGGCAGTTTTTAGAGGTTTCCTGCACTTCTATTGCCCGATGGCGCGTAGCTTTCAGGCCTACAAGGTACGTAACCCGTAGGCCGGATAAGACGGTACGTCGCCATCCGGCAACCACTACAACAACTTACGCACTACGCTTGAGCAGCATCGACTTAATATGGCCGATAGCGCGCGTCGGGTTCAGCCCCTTAGGACATACGCTGACGCAGTTCATGATGCTGTGACAGCGGAATACGCTGAAAGCATCACTTAAACCTTCCAGGCGGCTGTCAGTCTCGGTATCGCGGCTGTCAATCAGGAAGCGATACGCGGCCAGCAGACCTGCCGGACCGATGAACTTGTCCGGATTCCACCAGAATGATGGGCAGGACGTTGAGCAGCATGCACACAAAATACATTCATACAGCCCATCGAGCTTCTCACGCTGCTCTGGCATTTGTAAATGCTCACGAGCCGGTGGATTTTTCCCATTATTCAACAAGTAAGGCTTAATCTTCTCATACTGTGCGTAGAATTGTCCCATGTCTACCACCAAATCGCGCACAACCGGTAAACCCGGCAGCGGGCGAATGACAATCTTCTTGCCCGGCTGATTCAGCGCAGAAACAGGTGTGATACAGGCCAGTCCATTTTTGCCGTTCATGTTCAGACCGTCAGAGCCGCAGACCCCTTCACGGCAGGAACGACGAAACGACAGCGACGGATCTTTTTCCTTCAGCTGCATTAACGCATCCAGCAGCATCATGTCGCGCCCTTCTTCCGCCTCCAGGGTGTAATCCTGCATACGCGGAGCATCGTCAACATCCGGGTTATAGCGATAAACTGAAAACTCGAGTTTCATTGTCCTGTCTCCGCATTAATAAGTACGAATCTTCGGCGGGAATGCCGGGCGCAGCTTCGGTTCCATATTGACTTGACGTCGCGTCATGGTTTCCGACTCTGGCAGATACAGGGAATGGCACAGCCAGTTTTCATCATCACGTTCCGGGAAGTCGAAGCGGCTATGCGCGCCACGGCTTTCGGTACGGAAGTTTGCAGAGACTGCGGTGGCGTAAGCGGTTTCCATCAGGTTATCCAGCTCCAGACACTCAACGCGCTGAGTGTTAAATTCACTGGAGGTATCATCCAGACGGGCGTTTTTCAGACGCTCACGAATCGCTTTCAGCTCTTCCAGTCCTTTCGCCATCGCATCGCCTTCGCGGAATACCGAGAAGTTATGCTGCATACATTCCTGCAGCGCTTTGCGAATGGCCACTGGATCTTCGCCGTTACGATTGCCGTTCCAGCGATTCAGACGGGCCAGAGAAGCATCGATCTCATCTTCCGTCGCATCCAGCAGGTTGCCCTGTTCCGCGATAGATTCCTGCAGATGCAGACCTACCGCACGACCAAAGACCACCAGATCCAGCAGCGAGTTGCCGCCCAGACGGTTGGCGCCGTGAACCGATACGCAGGCGATTTCGCCTACCGCAAACAGCCCCGGAATCACCACATCTTCGCCCTGCTCGTTTACGGTCAACGCCTGACCGGTTACTTTGGTCGGGATACCGCCCATCATATAGTGACAGGTAGGAATTACCGGGATCGGCTCTTTCACCGGGTCAACGTGGGCAAACGTACGAGACAGTTCGAGAATACCCGGCAGCCGGGACTCCAGCACTTCTTTACCCAGATGATCGAGTTTCAGCTTGGCGTGCGGACCCCATGGGCCATCACAGCCGCGGCCTTCACGGATTTCGATCATAATGGAACGCGCCACCACGTCACGACCCGCCAGATCTTTCGCATTCGGGGCATAACGCTCCATGAAGCGCTCGCCGTGTTTGTTCAGCAGATAGCCGCCTTCACCGCGGCAGCCTTCTGTGACCAGCACGCCCGCGCCGGCGATACCGGTGGGGTGGAACTGCCACATCTCCATATCCTGCACGGGCACGCCAGCGCGGATAGCCATACCGACGCCGTCACCGGTATTGATGTGGGCGTTAGTAGTGGATTGATAAATACGGCCTGCGCCGCCGGTCGCCAGTACGGTTGCGCGGGCTTTAAAGTAAACCACTTCACCGGTTTCGATACACAGTGCGGTACAACCGACAATCGCGCCGTCAGCGTTCTTTACCAGGTCCAACGCATACCACTCAGAAAAGATGGTGGTGTGGTTTTTCAGGTTCTGCTGATACAGGGTATGCAGTAGCGCGTGGCCGGTACGGTCTGCCGCTGCGGCGGTACGTGCCGCCTGCTCGCCGCCGAAGTTTTTCGACTGACCGCCAAACGGACGTTGATAAATGGTGCCATTATCGAGACGAGAGAACGGCAGGCCCATATGGTCCAGCTCCAGAATCGCTTCCGGGCCGGTTTTACACATATATTCAATTGCGTCCTGATCGCCAATGTAGTCCGACCCTTTGACGGTGTCGTACATGTGCCATTCCCAGTTATCTTCATGGGTATTACCGAGCGCCACGGTGATGCCACCCTGCGCGGATACGGTATGGGAACGGGTTGGAAATACTTTGGAGAGCAGCGCACAGGTCTGTCCGCTCTGGGAAATTTGCAGCGCCGCGCGCATACCTGCGCCACCGGCACCAATCACAACAGCATCAAATTCTCTGACTGGCAGTTTCATTACACACCCCACACCACAACAAATCCATAAATGACGTAAACCACCAGCGCAACGACGATAGCCAGTTGCAGAATCAGGCGTACAGCCAGCGGTTTAACGTAGTCGGTCAACACCTGCCACATGCCAATCCAGGCATGAATCAAGATGGAAAAAAGCGCCAGCAGGGTGAAAACTTTGGTGAATGCCGATGAGAAGAAACCGGTCCAGACTTCAAAGGTCAACTCGCCGCTGGTGGCGAAGAAGCCGACCATATAGATGATGTATAACGTCAGAACGATAGCGGTAGCACGGACCAGAATGAAGTCATGTACGCCGTTGCGTCCTAATGCGGAGGCGTTGCTTACCATACGAGGACTCCTGCGAGAAGTGAAAGCACGACAATGATAACGAAACAAATTTTGGCGGAGCGTGTCCCTGCTTCGAGGGTTTCTTCGATATAGCCAAAATCCATCAACAGATGGCGAATGCCCATTACGGCGTGATAGGCCAGCGCAATCAGGATCCCCCACATGATTAACTCCACAAAGAAGTTATTCATAATGGATGACGCCGTGAGGAAACCTTCAGGGGAGGAAAGGCTGGTACCCAATAACCACAACAGAATCCCGACCGCCACGAAGGTGATCACTCCGGAAACGCGATGGAGAATGGACGCTATCGCCGTGATTGGGAACCGGATCGTTTGCAGATCCAGATTGACAGGTCTTTGTTTTTTCACATTTCTTATCATGAATAACGCCCACATGCTGTTCTTATTATTCCCTTTGGACTTCGGGCACAGAAGATAAGACTTCTGTAGTCTGAAAGACGCCGGGATTTCCTTCCTCCGGTCTGCTTGCGGGTCAGACAGCGTCCTTACTATAACTACGCGTCATATAAAACACTGCTTCCAGTTGCTAAAACGACACGTTACAACGCTGGTTGGCTCGGGATTGCAGGGTATTCCGGAGACCTGGCGGCAGTATAGGAC
>NZ_JAHLQZ010000121.1:0-12445 GCF_018919505.1 Citrobacter sp. S55_ASV_140 | reverse complement strand
GGCAAATACTGCGTCGGGTAACGGTTGTTGACTCAGTAATTTCCGCGAAGCGAGCAGGGCGGTCTCATGAGTATAACCCCCATCAATAATCCACTCATCGCGTATTTGAATATTATGTGCCTGAAGACTGGCTTTATACCCGTTGACGCGATCGATGGAAACATGAACGTCAAGCGGGGCATGTAAACAGGCAATATTACTGTGGCCGTTCTCAATAAGCGCATTTGTCAGTGTGATGCTGTCACGATAGTTATCAGTGTCTACAGAATACACATTGGCATACTCTCCTTCCACTTTACCAATAACCACGACCGGGACGTTATATTTATCCAGTCTTGCAAAAAAAGATTCATCGGCAGGAGAACTCAGCATAATGATGCCTTTGATCAATTTTTGCTTAATTTTACTCTCACATTTTTGTAAATCATCTTCGGTGCTTCGCGACGTCTGTAATATGACATCAAAACCGACTTCTTCGGCTTTGGCCGTAATAGCATGCAGCACTTCAGAGAAAAAGGGATTACCGGCGGTTGTTTTGGCAGAACGGGTTGATATCACCATTATTGCGTCAAAGCCGGAAGAGGTGAGCGCCCGAGCCAGTTTATTGGGCTGATACTGTAACTCATCAATAGCGCGCAGCACTTTTTCCAGCGCTTCCGGCGAGATGTTGGTTTGCTTATTCAGCACGCGCGATACCGTGGATTTTGATACGCCAGCGGCTCGTGCAATATCATAAATGGTAGGAGACATAGATCCCAAGCTCCGTCCGAGAGTCAATGGCGGACATATTATGGAGTTCAATGCCGAATGACAACAATCACAGAATGCTGACAGAAAAATCAAAAGACACACCGCACAATGTGTTACCTGAAGAACAATGCGATCTGCTGGTGTGTACGATGATAATGCAGTCGCAATATTTTCTTAAGAACTGGCGTATAGTGTTGTAGTGAAATCCAACTATCGATCAGGAAGATATTATGTTTAAAAAAGGCGTATTAGCGTTGGCACTGGTCATTGGCATGCCGGTTTATGCTGCCGAACACTGGATTGATGTTCGTGTTCCTGAGCAATACCAACAGCAGCACATTCAGGGGGCCGTCAATATTCCGTTAAAAGAGATGAAGGCGCGTATCGCAACAGAAGTGCCTGATAAGACCGACACCGTGAAGTTGTATTGCAACTCCGGGCGTCAGTCGGGGCAGGCGAAGGATATGCTCGTTGAAATGGGCTACACGCAGGTGACGAATGAAGGTGGAATCAACCAGATCGCGCTGCCAAAAGTAGAGAATAACTAAACCATCCGTATATCTTCTGTAACAGGCGGCAGGAATAATGCCGTCTGACACCGCTCAGGTAGTTGATAAATAAGAATTGACCCCTATCTTTACTTCCTGTTTGTTATAATTTCTTCGGTTCCTTCAGCATAACGGGATGGCGATGAAGCGACTTAAAAATGAACTCAATTCGCTGGTTAATCGCGGCGTAGATCGGCATTTGCGCCTGGCTGTCACCGGGCTTAGCCGTAGCGGTAAGACGGCGTTCATCACCGCGATGGTAAACCAGTTACTCAATATTCATGCCGGTGCGCGACTGCCGTTGCTCAGTTGTGTGCGCGAAGAACGTCTGCTCGGCGTTAAACGGGTTCCTCAACGTGATTTTGGCATTCCGCGCTTTACCTATGATGAGGGACTGGCTCAACTGTATGGTTCTCCGCCAGCCTGGCCGACACCGACGCGCGGGGTGAGCGAAATTCGCCTGGCGCTGCGCTACAAGTCCAATGACTCTTTGCTGCGCCACTTCAAAGACACCTCCACGCTATACCTGGAAATCGTCGATTATCCGGGCGAGTGGCTGCTCGATCTACCGATGCTGGCGCAGGATTACCTGAGCTGGTCGCGGCAAATGACCGGATTATTGCAAGGTCAGCGGGGCGAATGGTCGGCCAGATGGCGACAGCTATGCCAGGGGCTGGATCCGCTGGCCCCTGCTGATGAAAACCGTCTGGCGGAAATTGCCGCCGCGTGGACGGAGTATTTGCATCAGTGCAAACAGCAGGGGCTGCATTTTATTCAACCAGGACGCTTTGTCCTGCCGGGAGATATGGCGGGTGCGCCCGCGCTGCAATTCTTCCCGTGGCCGGATGTAGAAGAATACGGCGAATCTAAGCTGGCGCAGGCGGACAAACACACCAACGCAGGCATGTTGCGCGAGCGGTTTAATTACTATTGCGAAAAGGTTGTGAAGGGCTTTTATAAGAATCACTTCCTGCGTTTTGATCGCCAGATTGTACTGGTGGATTGTTTGCAACCGCTCAACAGCGGACCACAGGCGTTCAATGATATGCGTCTGGCGCTGACCCAATTGATGCAAAGCTTCCATTACGGGCAGCGTACGCTGTTTCGTCGGCTGTTCTCTCCGGTGATCGACAAACTGTTATTTGCCGCCACCAAAGCTGACCATGTCACGGTCGATCAGCACGCCAATATGGTGTCGTTGCTCCAGCAACTGATTCAGGATGCCTGGCAAAACGCCGCGTTCGAAGGTATTAGCATGGATTGTCTGGGCCTGGCATCGGTACAGGCAACCACCAGCGGCCTGATTGATGTGAAAGGCGAAAAGATCCCAGCGCTGCGTGGCAATCGCCTGAGCGATGGCGAACCGCTGATCGTCTATCCTGGTGAAGTGCCCGCACGACTGCCAGGACAGGCATTCTGGGACAGACAGGGATTTCAGTTTGAAGCATTTCGCCCGCAGGTGATGGATGTTGATAAACCCTTACCGCATATCCGTCTTGATGCCGCGCTGGAGTTTTTAATAGGAGATAAATTGCGATGAGCGAGCCGTTAAAACCGCGTATCGATTTCTCAGGTCCGCTGGACGTGGAACAAAACACGGCGTTTAAAGCGCAGCAAATGTTCAATGAAACGGAAGCGCAGACCTTTGCTCCGGCGACACTGGATGAGCCTCTGGAAGACGAAGGTCAGGCAGAAGCGGTGATTGATGCTGCCTTGCGTCCTAAACGCAGTTTGTGGCGCAAAATGGTGATGGGCGGGCTGGCGCTGTTTGGTGTGAGTGTTGTCGCACAGGGCGTACAGTGGACCATGAATGCCTGGCAGACTCAGGACTGGGTCGCGCTGGGAGGGTGCGCCGCGGGCGCGCTGATCGTCGGCGCGGGCGTGGGGTCGGTGGTGACCGAGTGGCGCAGGTTGTGGCGTTTGCGCCAGCGAGCGCATGAACGTGATGAAGCGCGAGACCTGTTTCATAGCCACGGAACAGGAAAAGGTCGCGCATTTTGTGAAAAGCTGGCGCAGCAGGCGGGTATTGATCAGTCCCATCCGGCGTTACAGCGCTGGTATGCCTCTATCCACGAAACGCAAAACGATCGTGAAATCGTCAGCCTGTATGCCCATCTTGTGCAACCGGTGCTGGACGCGCAGGCGCGACGTGAGATCAGTCGTTCTGCGGCGGAGTCCACGCTGATGATTGCCGTCAGCCCACTGGCGCTGGTGGATATGGCATTTATCGCCTGGCGCAATCTGCGGCTGATTAATCGTATTGCCTCGCTGTATGGCATTGAGCTCGGGTATTACAGTCGTCTGCGTCTGTTCCGGCTGGTGCTGCTGAATATCGCCTTTGCCGGCGCCAGCGAATTGGTCCGCGAGGTTGGTATGGACTGGATGTCGCAAGATCTGGCGGCGCGCTTATCCACACGTGCTGCGCAGGGTATTGGTGCCGGGCTGTTAACGGCGCGTCTGGGTATTAAAGCGATGGAACTCTGCCGTCCGCTCCCGTGGATCGATGACGATAAACCACGACTTGGGGATTTTCGCCGCCAGTTGATTGGTCAGGTCAAAGAGACCTTACAAAAGAACAAATCTCCGCGTGAAAGTTAACTGGAACAGGGCGTCGATGGTATAACTTTACGCCGCGGCGCCCAATTTTCCAGCGTGCTGTCAATATTTGTTGACAGAGTTCTTCCTGCAAACCAAATACTGTCTTATCATTTAACACATAATCCCTTGTCCAGGTGAAGGTTCCTATGCGTTTGGAAGTCTTTTGTGAAGACCGACTTGGTCTGACCCGCGAATTGCTCGATTTACTGGTGCTGAGAAGCATTGATTTACGCGGTATCGAGATTGACCCCATCGGGCGAATTTACCTTAATTTTGCGGAACTGGAGTTCACCAACTTCAGTAGTCTGATGGCTGAAATCCGCCGTATTTCAGGAGTTATGGATGTACGTACCGTCCCCTGGATGCCTTCCGAACGGGAACATCTGGCGCTGAGTGCGCTGCTCGAGGCATTGCCTGAACCCGTTCTTTCTCTGGATATGAAAAGCAAAATTGAGATGGCGAACCCTGCGAGTTGTCAGCTTTTTGCTCACTCTCAGGAGCGGATGCGTAATCATACTGCCGCCCAGTTAATCAATGGTTTTAACTTCCAGCGCTGGCTCGAAAGCAATCCGCAGGATTCACATAGCGAGCATGTCGTGATTAACGGACAGAATTTCCTGATGGAAATTACGCCAGTTCATTTGCAGGGTGAAAATCAGGAGCAAATGCTGACGGGAGCCGTCGTCATGCTGCGTTCCACCATCCGAATGGGGCGTCAGTTGCAAAATATGACCACGCAGGATCTGAGCGCGTTTAGCCAGATTATTGCCGTCAGCGCCAAAATGAAGCATGTCGTAGAACAGGCCCGTAAGCTGGCGACGCTGAGCGCACCGTTGCTGATCACCGGTAATACCGGTACGGGTAAGGATCTCTTTGCCCATGCCTGTCATCTGGCGAGCCCGCGTGCGGCGAAGCCGTATCTGGCGCTGAACTGTGCGTCGATCCCTGAAGACGCGGTCGAAAGCGAGCTGTTTGGTCACGCAGGGGAAGGTAAAAAAGGGTTCTTCGAGCAGGCTAACGGCGGCTCGGTGCTGCTGGATGAGATTGGCGAAATGTCGCCGAGCATGCAGACCAAATTGTTGCGTTTCCTCAATGACGGGACCTTCCGCCGGGTTGGCGAAGATCATGAAGTCCATGTCGATGTACGTGTGATTTGCGCCACGCAAAAGAACCTGGTGGAGTTGGTGCAGAAAGGTTTGTTCCGCGAAGATCTGTATTATCGTCTGAACGTGCTGACCCTCAACCTGCCGCCGCTGCGCGATTGTCCGCAAGATATCATGCCGCTCACCGAACTGTTTGTGGCGCGTTTTGCCGACGAACAGGGCGTACCGCGTCCGAAACTGTCCGCCGATCTCAGTACGGTATTAACCCGCTACGGTTGGCCAGGTAACGTGCGCCAGCTTAAAAATGCCATCTATCGGGCGTTGACCCAGTTAGAGGGATATGAGTTGCGGCCACAGGATATATTATTGCCAGATTACGATGCGGCAACGGTTGCGGTCGGAGAAGAGGTGATGGAAGGCTCGCTGGATGAAATTACCAGCCGCTTTGAACGCTCTGTGCTGACGCAGTTGTATATGAATTACCCCAGCACGCGTAAACTGGCCAAACGGCTTGGTGTTTCACATACTGCGATCGCTAACAAGTTACGCGAGTATGGTTTGAATCAAAAGAAAAGTGAAGAATAAAGTATTATTGCCAATCCTGATTATGGGGTTGGCATTTTTTATTTGTTCATATTATTAATTTATTTTAATGTATTTATATTGAATATTAATACTCATGTGACCAGTATCCCTCATTCTTAATTAATTATCCCTGTAGTTGCTATTCATTTCACTCATTCCGCATTCCTCTTACAATTAACCGCATTTTGAATAATGCGATTATTAATAAGGGATGATTATGAAACTTAATATATTTACCAAAACAATAATTGGAATGGGCGCATTATGCGTCGCAGCACCCGTATTGGCTCTTGAAGCCTGGAGTGGACAAGAAGGAACCGGCCCTTACGAAGTTATTTATGACAGCGGCGTCTATACCAATGCCTGGTGGGTTGGCGCTTCAGATTGTCCGGGAAATGCCTCAGATGACGAAGCTAATAATCCCTGGCGTTTTGAACGTGATGCAACCGCTGCAGAAATCGCAGAATACGGTAACCCGACAACCTGCGACACTGGCGGCGGTACGGTAACCTATCCGGACTACAGTAGCGCAAATGCCTACAGTGCCAATGATATTGTTACCTACAACGGTGCGACCTGGCAGACTTCTACCGCACAGAGCGCATACGGTTTCACGCCGGGCGCAGCCAATCCATGGGAAGTGTATGCGGAAGTCGCGCAGTGGTCGGCAACCACGACGTACAATAAAGGCGATAAAGTTCAGAAAGATGGCCAGGAATATGAGGCGCTCTTTTATACCATTGGCGATGATCCTTCCCTGGAGGCAAACCAGAACCCGTCTGGCACCAATGGTCGCCCGTGGAAACCGCTGGGTGCTGTCGTAACTTATACGACGGATCAACTCAATAATGCGCCTGAATTTAATTCTTCAACGCTGTATGAAAGCGGGACACTCATTCGATATAACGGCGAAAACTATGTTTCCCAGGCTAAAGTCCAGAAAGTCACGCCAGCCGATACCAATCCGTGGAAAATTTATATTGACTGGTCCGGCACTAAAGCAATGGTCGGGACACCTTCATCTGCATGGCCTGCTCATGTCTACGCGCCGTATGTCGACTATACCCTGAACTCGCTGCCAGACCTTGCCAGTCTTGCCAAAAACCAGAATGTGACCCACTTCACCATGGCCTTTGTGGTGGCGAAGGATGCTGATACCTGTCTGCCAACCTGGGGCACGGCCTACAACATTAATGACTACACGCAGTACAGTAAAATTAAAGCGCTGCGTGAAGCAGGCGGAGATATCATGGTCTCCATCGGTGGCGCCAACAACTCGCCGTTGGCGGCAGCCTGTACCGACGTATCACAACTGCAGCAACACTATTATGACATCGTTGAAAACCTCAACCTGAACGTGCTGGACTTCGATATCGAAGGGACCTGGGTTGCCGACCATGACTCCATTAACCGCCGTAACGAAGCCGTTAAGGCTGCGCAGGATCAATGGAAAGCTGAAGGTCGTAGCGTAGGGATCTGGTACACGTTGCCTATTCTGCCTACCGGTCTGACCGATGACGGTCTGTATGTACTGAACGATGCGAAGGCCAAAGGTGTAAATCTGGCGGGCGTAAACGTGATGGCGATGGACTACGGCAGCAGTATCTGTCAGTCCGACGGTACGGAAGGGCAGAATATTCATGGCAAATGTGCAACCTCAGCTATAGAAAACCTGTCAAGCCAGTTAAAACAGATATTCACCGATAAGAGCGATGACGAGATCAACGCCATGATGGGCGTTACGCCGATGAACGGCTACAACGACGTGCAGGGCGAAGTGTTCTATCTGTCGGATGCTAACCTGGTGATGGACGATGCCAAAGATCGCGATATGGGCATGATTGGTATGTGGTCGATGATGCGTGATCAGCCGGGTGTTGCCGGTCAGGTCTCGCCGGAACACAGTGGGTTAACGGAATCTCAGGCACCGCAATACGCCTTCAGCGAAGTGTTTGCACCGTTTACCCATAGCGATGAGACACCGGCAGAGACGGAAATCAAAGACATCAATGTTGACAAATCGAAATCTAACCCGGAATTAAAATGGACGCAAAATACTGCCAGTATTGAGAGTGGGGAGTATACCGTTACATTGCAACACGATGGCTGGAATATTGATGCCGTTGGTGAGCCGTACTATTTCGGTAAATACGGCAACAAAGGGAACGACCAGGTAACGATAACCGATTCAGGTAATGGTTATTCCACGGTTAAGTTATCCATAATGTCTGGATTCATTACCGAAGGGCATAACGTTACAGTTACCGATGCGAAAGGTAACGTTGTGTTAACTTATCAGTACACACTTGAAGATGTGAGTACGGGCAGCCCTTCGCAAATTGCATCGTCAGAGACGTCGGTTAAAAATGGTTCGTTGACGTATACGATTAATGCAAGTACGTCGATGATGATTACGTATCAGTACGTTAACTTTTATTACGATTCAACCGACGCGAAAGGAAAAACGACCACCAATTTTTGTGGCTCATGGTTCCATGGGGGGGTCAAGAAGTCCGGTAAAGGTTGTTCCACGGTGTTGAATTCGCAGCGGGGTTACTGGTCGCCTTCTGAGACTATCTCTGTGAATAAACTGAAAGCGGGTGATAAAGTTTATGCGGCTACCGCCGACGGCAGTAGTGAAAGTGCAAAAATATTTACCGTGCTGGATTCGATTACCTTAACGGATGAGATGTTAAAAGCGTCCAGGTAAGTTAAAAAAGTCCTCACCTTCAAAGCCGTAACAGCAATGTTACGGCTTACTTGTTGTCTATGGAAAACCCCCAGCCTGGCTGGAGGGGCTGTGCACAATAAAAAACCCCGCCGTAGCGAGGTTGAGAATGTGTTGTATAGAAGGCTAAGTGTTTATTACGCTTTCAGCACGTCCAGAGCGGCAGTGTAATCCGGCTCGTTGGTAATTTCATTGACCAGTTGGCTGAAAATAACGTTGTCATTCTCGTCGATAACCACCACGGCGCGCGCGGCCAGCCCTTTTAATGGGCCTTCAGTGATTTCAACACCGTAGTTTTTCAGGAATTCTGCATTGCGCAGGGTGGACAGCGTGATAACGTTGCTCAGACCTTCCGCACCGCAAAAACGAGAATGGGCAAAGGGCAGGTCGGCCGAAACGCACAGTACGACGGTATTGTCGATTTCTGTCGCCAGTTGGTTAAACTTACGTACCGATGCCGCGCAAACGCCGGTATCGATGCTTGGGAAAATATTCAGCACTTTGCGCTTGCCGGCGAACTGGCCCAGCGTAACGTCAGACAGATCTTTAGCCACAAGGGTAAAAGCCTGAGCTTTGCTTCCTGCCTGAGGAATGGAGCCAGCGACTGCAACCGGGTTGCCCTGGAAATGAACGGTTTGTGACATGGTTATCTTCCTGTTTACATATAGTTAACGTCGAGGCTAGTTTATGCCATCAGCAGTTAACACGGCAAACGCTATTTGCGGATATCCGCTTCAGGGACTGCACTAAGGAAAACGAATGAGAACAGTAAAGGTATATGAGGAAGCCTGGCCGCTGCACACTCCCTTTGTTATTGCCCGTGGGAGCAGAACCGAAGCGCATGTGGTGGTGGTCGAAGTGGAAGAAAATGGTGTCACAGGCGTCGGAGAGTGTACGCCTTATCCGCGCTACGGTGAAAGCGATGCCTCAGTGCTGGCGCAAATTATGAGCATTGCGCCACAACTGGAAAATGGACTGACGCGTGAAGAACTGCAAAAGCTGCTGCCAGCGGGAGCGGCGCGTAACGCGGTGGACTGTGCGTTGTGGGATCTGAATGCGCGACAACAGCAGTTGTCTCTGGCTGAGCTGGTGGGTTGCGAACTGGCTGAGGTGGTGACGACAGCGCAAACGGTGGTGATTGGAACGCCCGAACAGATGGCGGCGAGCGCGGCGGCACTGTGGGAGAATGGGGCGAGACTGCTGAAAGTCAAACTGGATGCCCGTTTAATCAGCGAACGGATGGTTGCCATTCGTGCGGCTGTTCCTGAGGCCACGATCATCGTCGACGCTAACGAATCCTGGCGGGCAGAGGGCCTGGCCGCGCGCTGTCAGCTTCTGGCTGATTTAGGGGTTGCGATGCTGGAACAACCGCTCCCGGCGCAGGATGATGCCGCGCTGGAGAATTTTGTGCATCCGCTACCGATCTGCGCAGATGAAAGTTGCCACACCCGCAGCAGCCTGAAAGCGCTGCACGGGCGCTATGAAATGGTCAATATCAAACTGGATAAAACAGGGGGCCTGACCGAAGCGCTGGCGCTGGCCGTCGATGCGCGCGAGCAGGGATTTGCGCTGATGCTGGGCTGCATGCTGTGTACATCCCGGGCGATTAGCGCGGCGTTACCCCTCACGCCGCAGGTCAGTTTTGCCGATCTCGATGGACCTACCTGGCTTGCCAGCGACGCGGAGCCATCCCTGCATTTTACGACCGGACAGCTTCATCTCTAGGGTGCCAACGCAGGAGATTGGACATGGCCAGCAGGTATTTCTCGCTCGCTTCATCGGATGAAATGGGCGGAAATTCGGCGGTGATACAGTGCAAGTTCAGGTCGGCGCACCAGCTACCAAAAGAGCCAGGCGTTTCGTAACCTACGCTGGTGACAAGCGGCAATTCAAATGACTGCGCCAGCCATGCGCCTAACTCGCTGCGTCTGGGATCTTCAATACAGGCCAGCGGATCGTGAAAAGAAACCACCCAGGCGGGATGAATCCGGTGAATAAGATGACACAGCGCCTGGGTTTCTGGTTCTGACCCCGGATGCTCGCCGGTCAGCAAAACCACGTCGCGTTCTTCGGCGCTACTGTTCCAGCGATATACCGTTTCACCCGCTTTCCAGTTTGCGGCAGGAAAATTACGGTTAAGATCTACGCCGTTCGCATTTGCGCGCAGCCCAAGCTGGCAACCGTCGGGGTTCACCGCCAGCACCACATGGTGACGACGCAGGGAAGGGTTAAGCGTACGCAATGCGCAGGAAAGGGTGACGACAGATGAGTTTTCGTCGCCGTGCGTACCTGCCAGTATCAGGCCGCTTTCATGATCGGCTGCCAGCGCAGGAAACCAGATTAGCGGTGCGCCTAACGATGAACGTCCGTAATGTTCGGTTCCTGGCGGAAATGCGCCGCGCTCGGCACGGGGACGGGTAGCGGTCATAGTCATCTCTAAATGCTCGAATAGTTACTCGCAGTGTTGTGCAAAATGTATGGATAATCAAATCGTTTTCACACACTTATCTTTTCAGGTGTAATATCACTTTCTTGTCGGAAGTTAATTGCATTTCCTGCTGGCGATACAAATAATTACACATTCACTTAGTAGCCGGAATTGAGGGTATTTTATGCAGCATTCTGTTTCAGTAACCTGTTGTGCGCTGTTGGTTAGTAGCATTTCCTTATCATGGGCTGCTGATGTTCCCAGCGGAACGGTACTGGCAGAGAAACAAGAACTGGTGCGGCATATAAAAGATGAACCGGCGTCGCTTGATCCGGCAAAGGCCGTCGGACTTCCTGAAATTCAGGTCATTCGTGATTTATTTGAAGGGCTGGTCAATCAGAATGAGAAGGGAGAAATTGTTCCTGGCGTCGCCACCCAGTGGAAAAGTAACGATAACCGCATCTGGACGTTTACGCTACGTGACAATGCGCAATGGTCCGATGGTACACCGGTAACGGCGCAGGATTTTGTCTACAGCTGGCAGCGTCTGGTTGATCCCAAAACACTATCACCGTTTGCGTGGTTTGCTGCGCTGGCGGGTATTAGCAATGCTCAGGCGATCATCGATGGCAAAGCAGCGCCTGATAAGCTTGGCGTTAGCGCGGTCGATGCGCGTACATTAAAAGTTCAACTGGATAAACCGCTCCCCTGGTTTGCCAATCTGACGGCAAGTTTTGCATTTTATCCGGTACAAAAAGCCAATGTTGAGAGCGGCAAAGAGTGGACCAAACCGGGTAATCTGATTGGTAACGGCGCCTACGTGCTCAAAGATCGCGTCGTAAATGAAAAACTGGTCGTTGTACCGAATACGCATTACTGGGACAACGGCAAAACGGTTCTGCAAAAAGTCACCTTCCTGCCCATTAATCAGGAATCGGCAGCCACTAAGCGCTACCTTGCGGGTGATATTGATATCACGGAATCCTTCCCGAAAAACATGTATCAGAAACTGTTGAAGGATATTCCGGGCCAGGTTTATACCCCGCCTCAGCTTGGCACTTACTATTATGCCTTTAATACCCAGAAGGGACCGACTGCCGATTCCCGCGTGCGCCTGGCGCTGAGTATGACGATCGATCGTCGTTTGATGGCGGAGAAAGTATTAGGTACCGGCGAGAAGCCCGCCTGGCATTTCACGCCGGATGTTACGGCAGGATTTGTACCTGAACCTTCGCCGTTTGAGCAAATGAGTCAGGAAGAGTTGAATGCTCAGGCGAAAACCCTGCTGCGTGCAGCTGGCTATGGTCCACAGAAACCGCTTAAACTGACGCTGCTGTACAATACCTCTGAAAACCACCAAAAGATTGCTATCGCAGTGGCTTCTATGTGGAAGAAAAACCTCGGTGTCGACGTAAAACTGCAGAATCAGGAGTGGAAAACCTATATCGACAGCCGTAATACCGGCAATTTTGATGTGATCCGCGCTTCCTGGGTGGGGGACTACAATGAGCCTTCTACGTTCCTGTCGTTATTAACATCGACCCATACGGGCAATATCTCCCGCTTTAATAATCCGGCATACGATAAAGTATTAACTCAGGCTACGTTGGAAAATACCGAGAAGGCGCGGAATGCGGATTATAATACGGCAGAGAAAATTCTGATGGAACAGGCACCTATTGCACCAATTTATCAGTATACCAAC
>NZ_JAHLQZ010000120.1:0-12503 GCF_018919505.1 Citrobacter sp. S55_ASV_140 | reverse complement strand
TGCCATCTGCCAGCATGGTGCAAGCAATACGGAGCGCCTCAGTTCGCTGCCCCTCTATCAGCCCTTCTTGTTTACCTTCCTGTTTACCTTCTTGTTTACCTTCCTGCAGACCTTTTAGCCATCCTTTTTGAAAACCTGCCTCATGCAATCTGTCCGCGATCGTCATCAAATGCTCCTTATGCTGCGGTGAACGTTCAGCGACCCCACGAATAAACTCACTGAATCGAGGTGCATCGCCAGTTTGCAAAATATAATTAAACAGCGTCTTTATCTGGCTGTCATTAGTCAGTCCAGTAAGTAGCAGGGAAACAATTTGTTCAACAAGCCCCATAAGATCGCGCTGACGGATGTGTTTTTGAATTAACTCCAGCAGTGCCATACGCCGATGCTGTACAATTTCATCATCCGGTATGACTGTAATATCCACCAGTGGAAACGCCGCAGTATACAGCTGACGCGCCAACTTCGGGTTCGCAAACTCGTCCAGCCAGCACAGCGACCAGGGGTATGGACTTTTAGCGCCGTGATAAAACAGCATCGGCACCACCAGCGGCAATTGCTGGTGCCCGGCATCTAAGTGTTTCTGCATGGCCGCAACCGCATAGCGCATCAACCGGAATGCCATATGTGCATCCGGTGTGCTCTGGTGTTCGATCACTACATAAATATATCCATCCCCTTCCGTCGTTTTCACCGACCAAAGCACGTCGGAATAAGACGCGCGTAAATTCTCTTCAATGAAACTATCGGACTCGAGTTTCAGCGTCTGAAGGTCACAAAGTTCGCATAGCGAAACAGGAAGATGTATTTGCAGAAAATCCCGTGCGGTCTCTGGGTGACGTAAAAACGTTTTAAAGACCGCATCATGCGGGGTAGAAGTCGTTGCTTTACTCATGGCGATCCGTCACCTGGGAATAAGATGCCGTGAATGTAGCGCTGGTAAACCACACCCTCACCTGCAACTTTCTCTCTTTGCGAGGCGATTTCAGAGATAAAAACGTCCCTTTGTAACGTCCGCATTTATCTGGAACGTATCACGCAGAATCACGACCTCAATGCACATTCCCGCTTTTTCATCGCACACCCTGTGCTATAACAAATCATCACTTTCATGGAGGGCGCGATGTGACGCATACCCGGGATATTCCACAATCGTTCTGGCGTGACGCGCAGTTGCCGTGGCTGGAACTGCGCAGCACCTGGCGTAGTCATCAAGCCTATAAACGTCATCATCATTCTCAGCTCTCGGTTGGAGCGATTCTTGAAGGTGAGACGTGCTGCCAGTGTGATGGCAAAGAATACCTCCTGAGCTCAGGCGACCTCATTGTGATCCCATCGCTGGCACCTCACAGCTGTAACCCCGTGAATGGGCGGTTTCGCAGTTACCATATGCTCTATCTTGATGCCCGATGGTGCCTGGCCCATCTGCCTGCGCTGAGCAGCAATCAGCAGCTTTACCCACGCACTCCCGTTATCCGCGATCCGCAATTATTCCAGCGCTATTTGCGCCTCGTGGCGCTCATGCAGCGGCAACAAACGACACAGATAACCGATGCCGCGCAGGCACTGCTGCGCTCGCTGCCCTTGCAATCGGTAAAAGCGGAAAACCTTAGCGCTGCCAGCGCGTATCTGCGTGAACGGTTGCAGTCCTGTTTGTTTGCGCCCCCCTCGCTGGACGATCTGGCTTATGAATGCCACATGCGTAAAGAGACGCTGATCCGTAACTTTAAGCAGGACACCGGCCTGACGCCGGGGAGTTATCTGAATATCCTGAGAGTTAACTATGCCCGCCAGCGGCTGCGTGCCGGGGACGAAATTGCGGATGTCGGCTACCAGAGCGGGTTTGCCGACCAGAGCCATTTCCATCGCACCTTTGTGCGCTACACCGCGGCTACACCGCGTCAGTATGCATTAGGACGATCAATATCAGACAATAATTAGCGCGGCATCAGGCGTAGGGTGAACTCGGATTCCTTCTCTGAGGTCACTATGTCACTGCTTGCTGAACTTTTTCCGTCTGCGTTTCCCGCGCTGGCGCTGGCGCATTTTGTCGCACTCCTTAGCCCGGGTCCGGACTTCTTTTTACTGGTCGGCTATGCCGTACGTTACCGGATGCGCGGCAGCGCCGGGCTGTGCGTGGGGATCGCCATCGGCAACGGGCTGTATATCCTGCTGGCGATTATCGGTTGGGGGATCCTGCGTCAGCTTCCTCTGCTGTTTACAGTTATTGAGCTATTGGGCGCACTCTATTTATTGTGGATTGGCAGTCTGCTGATACGCAGCCGTCCACAAACTCTGACCGGAGCAGACGCCCAGTCGACCTGTCCAGGATTTGGCAAACAGCTGCTGCTGGGGTTAGCTTCGTCACTACTCAACCCTAAAAATGCGTTGTTTTATCTGGCGCTAATGACCGCCCTGCTCGGCCCGTCGGTGACGTTGCTGCAACAAAGCATGAGCGGGATATGGATGACCAGCGTGGTGCTGTTCTGGGATCTGTTGATCGTCATGTTCATCGGTTTACCGCAGATCCAGCGACGCTTAACCAGAGGGATATTGTGGGTAGAGCGTATCGCCGGCGGCGTACTGATCATCTTCGGTTGTGCCATCGCGCTGCGTTTTTTGCAAAACATCTTACTCTGATAAACGTGGCGATTTTCTGCAAATAAACCGGATAAACTCGTTTAATTAATATCCAATCCACATTACACTGCAAATGGTTGCTACCCGTTCAACTTACTCTTCTTGAGGTGCGATGTGCTGATTGTTACCTGTAATCGTTACGCTTTCTGACCCTGCGTTAGTGAGCGTTTCTCCTGTTTGCGCTTCACGCCGACAGCGTTTTTGATTACATGAAATTCAGTACATTTGCAGTCTGCTTTTATTCTGTCATCGACCTGACGTCTTAAAGACGGTATTGAATTTCGTTATTCCCGTTGAGGGTTTTCTCCCGACAAGGAGCTGTTTTATGCAACGGATTCTCGCGTTTTTCTCCCAACGCGCTACGACGCTATTTTTTCCTATTGCGTTGATTTTGTATGATTTCGCCGCCTATCTGTCGACGGACTTGATCCAGCCCGGCATCATTAATGTCGTACGCGATTTCAACGCCGATGTCAGTCTGGCGCCCGCAGCGGTCAGTCTCTATCTGGCTGGTGGTATGGCGCTGCAATGGTTGTTAGGACCGCTTTCCGATCGGATTGGCCGCCGTCCGGTACTGATTGCGGGAGCGCTAATTTTTACGCTCGCCTGCGCTGCCACATTGTTCACCACCTCGATGACGCAATTTCTGGTCGCCCGTTTTGTGCAGGGCACCAGCATCTGTTTTATCGCCACCGTCGGCTATGTCACGGTGCAGGAGGCATTTGGGCAAACAAAGGCTATTAAGCTGATGGCGGTAATCACCTCCATTGTGCTGGTGGCGCCGGTTATCGGCCCGCTTTCCGGAGCCGCGCTGATGCATTTTGTACACTGGAAGATCTTGTTTGCCATTATCGCCGTCATGGGGCTTATCGCACTCATTGGACTCACGTTAGCAATGCCAGAAACCGTCCAGCGTGGCGCGGTGCCGTTCAGTGCGCGCAGCGTCTTACGTGATTTTCGCGACGTTTTCCGCAACCGGGTGTTCCTGTTTGGCGCAGCCACGCTGTCGTTGAGCTATATCCCGATGATGAGTTGGGTGGCAGTCTCACCGGTGATCCTCATTGATGCTGGCGGCATGACCACATCCCAGTTTGCCTGGGCGCAGGCGCCGGTGTTTGGCGCAGTGATCGTCGCCAATATGGTGGTCGTCCGCTTCGTGAAGGATCCGACCCGGCCACGCTTTATCTGGCGAGCGGTTCCCATTCAGTTGAGCGGGCTGGCGGTATTGATTGCTGGCAATTTACTGTGGCCGCACGTGTGGTTGTGGTCAGTACTGGGGACCAGCCTGTATGCGTTTGGCATTGGAATGATCTTCCCAACGTTATTCCGCTTTACACTATTTTCCAACAACTTACCGAAGGGTACGGTTTCGGCGTCGTTGAATATGGTGATCCTGACGGTGATGGCGGTTTCTGTCGAAATTGGGCGTTGGTTATGGTTCAACGGCGGCAGGATTTCGTTTCATCTGCTGGCGGTGGTGGCAGGTATTGCCGTCGTGTTCACGCTGGCAGGCTTACTGAAGCGCGTACGCCAGCATGAGGCAACCGCATTAGCCGCAGAGAGTTAACCTTCTACGAACTGCCCCCATTCGTGAACACTGATATTGTGTTTAGCGGTTGGGGGCAATCCATCATTGTGCATCTACTTTTAATCATCTGACGAGAGATAACGGAACTTCCGCATCGGGTTCATGCGTGATCCGATTACGCAGGTCGCGGCGAATCATTTCAATGACCCAAAACCAGAAAATATGCCCAATAATTTCCGACACATATTCATCAAATGGTAGCTGAGACAAGGGCGGCGAAAGATGTAGTGCGGGAATGAAGATGCCATGAACTGCCACCGTCACGATTAAACCTGCCAGTACCCCCTGCCAAAGTTTAACTTTTGGAAAAATTTCAGCTGCAACGCAATACCCGACTGCAAACACTAATGAAAATATGATGTGCGTAACCATAACCGGATTAATCACATGTTCAGAAAAGGTATAGACCGTTTGCGTGGGATCAATCCCCAAATAGTCTCTGAGAAAAAGGTACGGAGGATTAAACTCATTTCTTCCCAGAGAAAATGTCCTGGGTGGAAGAGGAACTTCGGCCCCCCACTTAACAAATGCAGAAAGTACGCCAGAAACGATGCCGACTAACACGGCAACGCCATAATGGCGGCGTTCAGTTGGTGTCCTCGTGAATAAATCTTTCAGCTTCATAACTCATCATCCCCTCTGTGCCAGTAACCCTAAAAATCAGTAACTATGCTATCCAGGAGGGATGATAAAAATCGTGATTAAGATTATCCTTGATAAAAAATGATCTAAAATGACTGATTATGAGTTAATTTGATTGTAAATATAACGTCACCGCGTATGTCATGCAGGCGTTTTATCCGGCCTACTGGGTTACGTAGGCCGGATAAGGATCAACGCCATCCGGCAGCGAGTCTGTCACCTCACGCGATGCGCGCAAACCCCGCTTCCAGATCGGCAATCAGATCGTCAACATCTTCCAGACCAATATGCACCCTGACCAGCGTGCCGCTGAAATCAACCTCTCCGGCCGGGCGAATGCTGTTCAGCTCTTCCGGTTGATTCGCCAGAATGAGTGACTCAAAACCGCCCCAAGAATAAGCCATATGGAACAGCGAGAAATTATCGAGGAAATTCGCCATCTGCTCGTCGGTCAGTCTCTTTTTCAGCACAAACGAGAACAGGCCTGAGCTTCCGGCAAAGTCACGTTGAAAATACTCGTGTCCCGGACATTCCGCTAATGCAGGATGATTCACCCGCGCCACTTCCGGCCTTGCCGACAGCCAGCGAGCAATGTGAATACTGCTCTCCTGATGCTGCTTCAGACGTACCGCCAGCGTACGTAATCCTCGGCTACCGTTGTAGGCTGTATCGGCATCCAGCGTTTGCCCCATCAGATAGGAGTTCTCTCGCAAACGGTCCCAACAGCGGGCGTTAGACACCGCCGTTCCCAGCATGCCATCCGAATGGCCTATGGTGTACTTGGTTCCTGCCTGAATGGAAATATCCACCCCGAAATCCAGTGCTTTGAAGAGAACACCCGCCGCCCAGGTATTGTCGATCATAATGACAATCTCCGGATTCACCGCGCGGATAGCCTTCACCATTCCCGGTACATCCTGGACTTCCATCGTGATAGAACTTGGTGATTCGAGGAACACCACCTTCGTTTCGGGACGCAGAAGATCAACGATCCCAGCCCCAATCAACGGATTGTAATACGTTGTTTCCACGTTAAATTTACTCAGGATCTTATTGCAAAAATCCTGAGTTGGCTCATAGGCCGCGCCCGTCATCAAAATATGATCGCCGCTTTGGACGAACGCCAGAATCGCATTGGTCACCGCTGCTGCTCCACACGGATACAGCGCGCAGCCGACACCGCCTTCCAGCTCACTCATGGCTTTCTGGAAGGCAAAATGCGTATAGGTTCCGCGACGACCGTAAAACAGTTCGCCGTTAGCACGGTTGGCGGTGGCAAATTTCTTATCCTTCACGGTATCGAACACCAGCGAAGAGGCGCGTTGGATCACCGGATTCACCGCTCCCTGGGTATAGCGTTTGTCGCGACCAGCAACGACCAGATGCGTTTCAAGCTTCATAGCGTCTTTCATAACTTCTCCTGTTCTTAATCCGTGTGAAAACCTATACCACCGCAGCAGTAGAGTTTATTTCAGTGTTGGTCTGCTTTTTTCCAGCGAACCGTTCGACAATCTGTGCCGCATTCAAATCATGGATGACGTTAATCAATGTAGCTGGCGCATCGGTAATGGTGCCCAGTACCACCAGCATCGGGATCGCTTCCATCGGCAGACCCAACGTGGTGACGATAAAGATCTCGCCAAGGAACGCCCCACCGGGTACGCCGCCGACGATAATGGCGGAGAGCACCGCAATCAGCATCGTCAGGAAGAAGGTTTCGGTGGTGAACTCCATACCCAGCACGGAATAGATAAAGACAATTTTCAGTGCGGCTATCATCGCCACGCCGCCTTTATTCAGGTTCACCAGCAGCGGAATAGAGACATCAACGATTTCCGGGTTGATCCCCATCGCTTTACCGGCGCGCAGTGTCACCGGTAGCGTACCCAGCGAAGAACAGGTCCCCAGCGCGGTCGCAGAGGGTTCAATCGCGTTACGCCAAAAGGCTTTTACCGCCGGAATACCGCCGCCAATGTACGAATAGAGAATAGAGCCAAAAACAAAGTAGACCAGCGTAGCAACCATAAACAGGCCAATGGCGCGGGCAAAGGTTAGCAGCAGAGCAGAGTCCTGGCTGGCCATGGTGGCGGCGAAGTAGCAGCCCAGACCAATCGGCGCAACCTTCATGATGATTGAGACGATCTTCATGATCACCGTGTTGGCATCTTCCAGCAGTGAGGCAATGCGTTTCCCAGCCTGATCCGATTGGCCAATCGCCACACCCGCAATGATCGCCATCACGATCAGCGCCAGGATATTGGACTTAGAAAACAGTCCAATAAAGTCGCTGGTGGTAATCATGCTCACAAAATCCATCTTGCCGCTGCCCGCCTGCACGGACTGCGAGAGATCGATAGTGACGCCCTGCGCCGGGTTATACCAGAGCGCCAGCGCGACGATCCCGGCCGCCGGAATAAAGGCCATCGCGATCGAAACAATAAAGATAATCGCCATAATGCGTCCCAGCCTTTTCAGGTCGGTCATACTGGCGATCGAAGACATAACGCTGATCCCCACCAGCGGCACAATAATCATAAATAACAGGTTTAAGAATATCTGACCTATTGGCTGGAGTTTACCTGCCAACGATGGGGCATAAATACCTAATAAGCCGCCAATCACCAGAGCAACTAATAAAATAATCGACGATCTGTAGGGTTCGAGTCGTGACCACATAATCGGTACCTTTAGAATAATAATTAATGAGATTAAATTCACAATGTGATGAGTTGCCGTTGCGCCTCCTGTTATTTTGTGACGTAACTCACCTAAGTTGTTATTTTTTCATTTTGCCAGTAAGTTGTTTCCTGTGATTCAATAGTTGCATGTTTAAAAGCCGAATGTAACGGCCTATTCGTACCGTTTTTGCAAATCACTTGTGAATTAAAGGAAACTATGAGTACGCCGATTTCACTCAAGCATCTGGAATTTTTTACGAAAATCGTCGATTGCGGGGGGCTGTCAGAAGCCGCGGCGCAGCTCAATGTCTCGCCGTCTGCGGTCAGTAAAAGCCTGGCCGCGATGGAAGACACGCTGGGGACGACGTTAATTAAACGCACCACCCGCAGTATTACCCTGACCGACGCCGGGCAATATCTCTTCAACCGCGCTAATAAGCTTTTGAAAGAATTCGATGAAACGCTGAATACCACTTCCGGTTATTACCACAGTCCACAGGGTGAATTACGTATAACCTGCTCAATTGCGTTTGGTTATTCCCGACTGGTGAACCTGGTGGATAAATATCGCGCTCAGTTCCCGGATGTGAATTTATATATCGATCTCAACGATAACTTCGTGAATCTGAACGAAACGGATTTCGACATCGCTCTGCGCATTTCTACCGCGCCGCCGCAGAACTATGCCATGCGCAAGCTGGTGCCTGTCCGCTGGGCGTATTGCGCCTCACCCGGCTACCTTGCCAAAAAAGGCATGCCCCAGCGCCGCAGCGATCTGGTCAACCATGATTGCCTGGTGTATCCGGGTCTCACGCCAGTGCTGAAAGTGGCTGATGAACATGATCGTCTGCATCAACTCAAACTGCATATGCCGATCCAGGCCAATAGCAGCCTGGTATTACTGAAGTCGGTACTGGAAGATCAGGGCGTGGCGTACTTGCCGACTTACCTGATTGGCGATCATATTCAAAAAGAAGAGATAACGCCGTTGATGCTCGACGGCACGATTACCTGTGAAACTCATGCCCTGTATGCGCTCTATTTTCCCAGTAAGTACAGCAACCCCAAGGTACGATCGTTTATCGATTTTCTGGTAGCGGAACTCGGTCCCTTACCTGCCTGGGACAACTGGATCCCGGAGTAAGATCTGGTCGCCTAAAAACGAGGGCCGCACCACATTTTTTGCACGATCCTGTCGTCTGGCTCTATTCTTAAGCCTATGAATAAAATTGCTGAACTCAAACGCGCCAAACGACTGGCGCTCTCATTGCTGCTGATTGCCGCCGCCACTTTCGTTATCACGCTGTTTCTGCCGCCTAACTTCTGGGTGCTCGGAATCAAAGCGATCGCTGAAGCGGCGATGGTCGGCGCACTGGCGGACTGGTTTGCCGTGGTGGCGCTTTTTCGCCGGGTGCCGATCCCTTTTATCTCGCAACATACGGCGATTATCCCGCGCAATAAGGATCGGATCGGGGAAAATCTCGGTCAGTTTGTGCAGGAAAAATTTCTCGACACTCAGTCCCTGGTCGCGCTGATCCGCCGCCATGAACCGGCGCTGTTGATCGGGAACTGGTTCAGCCAGCCGGAAAACGCCCGACGTATCGGCCAGCACCTGCTGCAAATTATGAGCGGTTTTCTCGAACTGACCGACGACGCCCGCATTCAGCGGCTGATCAAGCGGGCAGTGCACAAGGCCATCGATAAAGTTGATCTCTCTGAAACCAGCGCATTGATGCTGGAAAGCATGACCAAAAACAATCGCCATCAGGTGCTGCTCGACACGCTGATCGCCCAACTGATCGCTCTGCTGCAACGCGATAGCTCGCGGGCATTTATCGCCCGGCAGATCGTGCACTGGCTGGAGACCGAACATCCGCTGAAAGCGAAGATCCTGCCGACAGAATGGCTGGGCGAGCACAGCGCCGAACTGGTTTCTGACGCCGTAAACTCTTTGCTGGATGACATCAGCCACGATCGCGCCCATCAGATCCGCCACGCCTTCGATCGCGCGACGTTTAAGCTCATCGATAAGCTCAAACACGATCCGGAAATGGTCGTGCGAGCGGAAAGCCTCAAAAGCTATCTGAAAGAAGACGAAGCCTTCAACCGTTATCTCGGCGAGCTGTGGGCAGACCTGCGTCAGTGGCTGAAAACCGATATCAACGCCGATGATTCTCGCGTGAAGCAGCGCATTGCCAATGCCGGGCAGTGGTTCGGTGAAACGCTGGTTGCCGACAGCGCCCTGCGCGCTTCATTGAATGGGCATCTGGAGCAGGCCGCGCATAAGGTTGCGCCGGAGTTCGCCGCCTTCCTGACGCGCCACATTAGCGACACGGTGAAAAGCTGGGATGCGCGCGATATGTCACAGCAAATTGAGCTAAACATTGGCAAAGATTTGCAGTTTATTCGCGTCAACGGCACGCTGGTCGGCGGTTCTATTGGGCTGCTGTTATATCTGCTGTCGCAAATTCCTTCCCTGCTGACGCTGGCGAATCTTTAAGGGGACCACCTCGCTGGTGATGCCCCTCGCCCGTCAACTTAGCGTGCCGCGCAATATTAATCTGCTGGGAAGCGGCGCTCAGGCCATCATTAACGCCACGCTGCGTGGTGCCGTTGCGTTGTTTATTGCTGCGATTATCAGCCTCACGCAATGATATAAACAGCGATTCGCTAACCCTAAAAGGGTATAAATTCATTACCAGGTCTATTCAAACCAGTCCGTTATTTAATGTCAACATTTAATAAATGTATAAATAACCAACAAAATACTCATCAGGAAATTTATAAACTCACTTTAAAATGCGTAAAAATGGACATGTTAATTCAACATCAACACCATCTTCAGAAAACACATATATTCTGGTTTAAAAAAATCGCCCGCTTTAATAATCCTGATCGGTTTAATTTGATCCATTAAAAGCAGGCAGATGTAAAAAAGGCGTCTTACAAAAGACGCCTTTTACATATTATCACAACAAATTAGAACTGATAGGTCAGACCCGCAACAACCTGGTTGTCGCCGTCAGCGCCATCAAGCAGGTTAATTTTATAACCTACATCAGCAACCATATTTTTGTTGAAGTAGTAGTCCGTACCCAGCGCCACATATTCGGTCAGATCATTATTATTGTTGTCACGCGTATGGACATAAGCCACGTTCGGACGCAGACCAAAATCAAACACATACGCAGCCATTGCTTCAAAGTGCTCAGCTTTGTCCGCATCCTGAATCAGGTTGTGGGACTCACCATACATCGTCGCTACGTAGATGGCGTTAGCATCATACTTCAGGCCAGCACCCCAGAACTCTGCGTTTTCGCCATCCCAACCATTCTGTTTCTGCTGAGCAGTCACTGAACTGGTGGTGTAGGCCGCAATCGCAGACACGCCGGAATCGGCGATATTATCGTAGCCCAAGGAGAAGCCGTAGCCATTGCCATGCTGTTTCGTTGGATCCTTATCGGTATCATCCTGACCCTGATATTGCGCGCCAAGGCTCAGGCCATCAACGGCACCAAACAGATTTTTGGTGCGGAGTGTTGCAACGCCAGAAGTGCGTGTAGTAAGGAAGCGGTCAGTATTTTCATAGGAGTCACCGCCGAACTCTGAAAGAGTGTCAGTGTAAGCTCCCACGTCGTAAGCGATACCGTAGTTACGACCGTAGTCAAAGCTAACGTCATGGCCATAATCCAGACCAGCAAACGCCAGACGTGTATTAACACCATTCTGAGAACCTTCTGCTTTAGCGGCATCAAACTGACTTTCAAACTGACCATAGCCAGTCAGTTGATCGTTGATTTGAGTCTCACCGCGAAAACCCAGACGTGCGTAGGTGCCGTCAGCATCGGTGCCGTCAGTCCAGGAGTGGACCGCTTTTACTTTGCCGTACAAATCAAGTTTGTTGCCATCTTTATTATAAATTTCCGCTGCATGAGCGGCAGTGATGCCTAATGCCATCACTGCTAATACCACTGCTGACTTTTTCATATTTTTACTCACTTTTAATTGTGAATTTTGCTATCAACTTTGTTATGAAGGCAGAAAGTCCTCATAAAAAAGCCCCCTGAATACCAAGGGGAGAAATCAAAAACACACCAATAAAGGCAATAATGAAGTGGCAATAAATAATTCACTACTCAGATTTCATTCAAAATCCGGAATAAGGTCAGCCAGGTTTACTCTTGATTCTCGCCCTGGTTAATAGAACGATGTAGCATTAACGCCTCAGCGATAATATCTTGTTTACTTTTTCGCGTTTCAAATGCCAGCGTTCGGACATATTCCCACAGAGAATTATCAACACGGGCACTTAAAAGAACCATATCTTTAGATCGGGTACCCCTGGCTTTTCGGATATCGGGATAATCTCGAGAAGGCATCGTCATCATCTCCTGAACGCAATAAGACGCTTATGGCGATGAAATATGCAGTCAGTATAAAAACATGTCAACGGTAAAAAACATTCACAATCGTAATAAAACTGTTAATAAAGCGAGGTAAAATGGAACGATATTTCAAGTGAAAGATAACTTGTTTATAGAATAATGTGTAATTTTAACTTTACATATATTCATTTTTATTCATTTGATTAAAAACGCATGAAGCATTGACACGAATTATTACACTCAATCAAAACATCATTGCAGCCAATAAGTTACATACCGTTATTAATGTCTACTTTTATGCGAACTGCTTGTTTTTATGTACTGTTATGCAAAGCGGTTCTACCCAAACCACTGCCGGAATCACTTTGATTCTCACTTAATGCTGACCTGTTTTGTCTAAAAATAAGCACGAAAAGGTAAAAATAAGGTAAATAACCCATTTTTTCGCATGCAAAATTAAGTTGTTTTTAATTGATATAAATCAATTTACGTCGTGTAAAGACGGCGAAAAAATCCCGGCTGAGGCGCCAGACAAAATTTTTTATGTCCAATTCAGCACGATAAAAGGGG
>NZ_JAHLQZ010000011.1:0-51610 GCF_018919505.1 Citrobacter sp. S55_ASV_140 | reverse complement strand
CCAGACCTTTAGCCAGCCCCTGACGTACCTGCATAATAGTGACATGCGGCGGACAAATAGATTGCACTTCTTCCAGCAGCTGACGTTTTACACGTTTTTCAAGCATAGCTTCTAACTCAAAGCTGGTATCGAAGTGGTTTTCAATGGAATTTTTAGACGAGTGAGTTACAAGTACAATTTCAGTGATACCCGCAGCAATACATTCGTTTACCACGTACTGAATTAATGGCTTATCAACCAACGGTAGCATCTCTTTCGGGATTGCCTTCGTAGCCGGTAACATCCTGGTTCCTAATCCCGCAACCGGGATAACGGCCTTTTTGACTTTTGAATTAATAGCAGCCATTTAAAACTCTCCTGGACTGTTCATGTATTGAACGTGTTCATCAATCTGTATCGCATCCAAGTATATCAGTACAGCGGTAAGCCTCTGGTCTGAAAAGGACGCACGTCGGTATAATTAAGACAAATACGAATAAATCTGGCGCTGATAGTAGCACTCGCAGCATGAGGGAGGTGAAGCAATTTCATTCCTCCCTCGCTCAATTGTTCATTCCGCAGACAACATCAGGCGCAGGCGACCACCCGCCCCCCAAATTTGGCACTGCCATGACTCACAGCGCTGGCTCAACTGATTAAGATAGGTATTGCCAAGCGTTCCCAGCGGTACGCCATTGCTGATTTGTACCTGATGGGAACCGGTATTTAATGTCGCATTCAGTCCTGCTGATACCAGAATCAGGTTTTTTAACCCGCTGTGGTAATACCCTACCAGCAAGGGAAACTGGCCGGGTAAATTAGCCTGACGCAGCAAATGGTTCACCTGTTTCAATAATGCCCCTAACTCTGGCAGCCGCTGATTTTGTTGCGTCAGTTGCTCCTGCAGCAAACCGTTAAATAGGGCTCGCAGTAATAATGCGGCCAGCACGCCATTATCCCCTGCCCGCGTGACATCCAGACAATAAAAAGCAAGGTCGTGATCCGACAGCGGCGCAATATCCAGCACCAGTCCTGGTTGATCGGCGGCAACCAATTGCCGATAGTTTATGCGACATTGTGAAATCACTTGCGATACAGGAGGCTGTAGCTCCTGCAACAGCTTTGCAGCAGCAGCAGGATCGTCCACCATGGCATCCCAGTCGCGAAACAGCCGCTCTTCTTCTTCAACCCGCGAATTGAACATATTGGGATACAGGCACGCAAAAACCGTTTCTCGCAGACGATTAAGATCCTTCACCGGTTTCAGAAGAACGTCGTCCACACCAAGTCGCAGCGCTTTGGCTATATCAGACATGTTTTCCGTCGCTGAAATCACCAGTATTGGCGTTTGATCGCCCCGATTGCGTAAATACTCAACCAGTTTAAGACCGTTCATTCGTGGCATTGCCAGGTCGCAGATCATCAAGTCAGGCGTAAAATGGCCAAGCAAATCCAGTGCTTCAAGCCCATCGCCGGCCACCGCCGTTGTCGCTCCCAAAGAGGAAAACCATGAGTCCATGAGTGAGCGGAATACCGGCTCATCCTCAACGATAAGAATCTGTTTTCCGACCAATGGCTGCGTCATATTCTCCCCCCTGACTGGCTTTAATAAATAGTGGCATGCTATTGCTACTCACGCCTGTCAGATTTAACTTAAGTATTGATAAAAAATGCCTAGACGTTGGTCTTCACCAGAGGTAGAAGCTCATCCATTTTCTTCTCAACCGCCAACTGCCCGGCAGCAATTGCTGCACTGGCGCGGTGGAAATCCAGCGTGGATATTTGCGGACAAAACGGCTGAATCAGGATATCAGGCGGGTCACCAGCCATACGGTTACGTTTCAGACGATTTTCCAGAACCTGAATAGAGGTTGTCATGATCTCCATCGCCGTCGGCGCGGTCACTGTCCGCCTCGCCGTAATGTTGCTCAGACGCTCTTTCAGACGGCCATGCCATGAGAGTTCGTCAGCGCCATCGCCTGATTCAGCATCGCTACTGACGTTGAAGGAGAGTAAATCTTGCTGCATAAGGTGCGCATCGTGCTGCAGGTCGACCGCAATAACGATATCGGCGCCCAGCGCACGCGTCAGGGAAACGGGGACGGGATTCACCACCGCGCCATCGACCAACCAGTAGCCATTATGCGCTACAGGGGACATCAGACCAGGAATACTGCAGGATGCCCGGACAGCCAGGTGCAAATCACCTTCGGTGAACCAGAGTTCCCGACCCGTACTTAAATTGGTTGCAACAGTTGCGAAACGGCGTGTGCATTGTTCAATCGCTTCTACCGGCATGACATTACGGTACTGGTTGAACACCCGTTCTCCGCGCAGTAGTCCTCCCCTGCGCCAGGAGAGATCCATCAGGCGTAAGACGTCCCAATAACTGAATGAACAAACCCACTGTTCGAGTGCAGGCAACTTATTGCAGGCGTAGGCAGCGCCAACCAGCGAACCAATGGAGCACCCTGCCACAATATCAACATCAATCCCCATATGCTTAAGGGCTTTAATCACGCCGATATGCGACCAGCCGCGCGCCGCGCCGGAACCTAGCGCCAGCCCAATTTTAATTTTTCTCATTGTACGTACAAACTTCCCCTGGCTTGCAGACGTAGCAACATCGCTACCGCTCAGTTAACATAGTGCCACCCTGGCGTTTTTACGCCGTTTTTTTATTCCAGGGAGTACTTTGTGTCTCAGCTTTGTCCCTGTGGTAGCGCTGTCGAGTATAGCCTATGTTGCTACCGTTATGTGTCCGGCGCGCAAGTAGCACCTACGCCGTCACACCTCATGCGTTCTCGTTACTGCGCTTTTGTGATGAAAGACGCAGATTACCTTATCAAGACCTGGCATCCGGACTGCCATGCCGCTGCGTTTCGTGACGACATTATCGCAGGATTTACGCATACCGAATGGCTGGGACTGACCGTTTTTGAGCAACACACGGCAGATTCAGAAAATATTGGCTACGTCAGTTTTGTCGCGCGGTTTTCTGAACAGGGAAAAACTGGCGCAATTATCGAACGCTCTCGTTTTTTAAAAGAAAACGGTCAGTGGTACTATATAGACGGTACACGCCCTCAAATTGGACGAAACGACACCTGCCCTTGTGGCTCGGGTAAAAAATTTAAGAAGTGCTGCGGCTAATCAACGCCCGACAGTATCAATTTTGCAAACATTCTCAATAGGATCACCGCTGCAAATGCATTCATTACAACGAAAAGTGCTGCGTACAATTTGCCCGGACCAAAAAGGTCTGATCGCGCGCATTACAAATATCTGTTACAAGCATGAACTGAATATCGTGCAGAATAATGAGTTCGTGGACCACCGTACCGGGCGCTTTTTCATGCGTACCGAGCTGGAGGGCATTTTTAATGATGTCACGCTGCTTGCCGATCTTGATAGCGCCTTACCAGATGGTTCCATCCGTGAATTAACGCCGGCAGGACGCCGCCGTATCGTTATTTTGGTCACCAAGGAAGCGCATTGTCTGGGCGATCTGTTAATGAAGGCCAATTATGGCGGGCTGGATGTTGAAATCGCTGCGGTGATCGGCAACCACGAGACGCTGCGTCCTTTGGTTGAGCGCTTTGATATTCCGTTTGAACTGGTCAGTCACGAAGGTTTAACCCGTGACGAACACGACCAGAAAATGGCCGATGCTATCGACGCGCACCAACCTGATTATGTCGTGCTGGCAAAATACATGCGCGTACTGACGCCGACCTTTGTTTCACGCTTCCCGAATAAGATTATCAATATTCACCATTCATTCCTGCCGGCATTTATTGGCGCTCGCCCATACCACCAGGCTTACGAGCGCGGGGTGAAGATCATTGGCGCAACGGCCCACTATGTGAATGATAACCTCGATGAAGGCCCTATCATTATGCAGGACGTAATTCATGTTGATCACACCTACACCGCGGAAGACATGATGCGTGCCGGCCGTGACGTTGAAAAAAATGTATTAAGTCGCGCGCTGTATCAGGTTCTGGCTCAACGCGTATTTGTTTACGGTAACCGAACGATCATTCTGTAATCGATTGATAATTTAATTGGTTACCTTTACATCTTTACGCGTAAAAATCAGGCAACCAGTTCTTTTTTATCAACGGAATACTTTACAGGGGCGCATCATCTGTTATGATGCGCCCCGCTTCCAACAGAAGCAGGCCAGTAATAAGCATTACCCCGTGGTGGGGTTCCCGAGCGGCCAAAGGGAGCAGACTGTAAATCTGCCGTCATCGACTTCGAAGGTTCGAATCCTTCCCCCACCACCATTCATTCTTGTATGTTCTCAAAAATAAGTATACCCCTGGTGGGGTTCCCGAGCGGCCAAAGGGAGCAGACTGTAAATCTGCCGTCATCGACTTCGAAGGTTCGAATCCTTCCCCCACCACCATCATTTCATAAAGCATCGACACCCAATCCAACTGCAGTTTGTCATATTCTTCCCATGCGGGAAGGACGAGAAGCTTCGACCAAGGTTCGATTCGAGCGTCAGCGAGAAAGCGTTGCCGCAGGCAACGACCCGAAGGGCGAAGCGCGCAGCGCGGAGTCATCCTTCCCCCACCACCATCATTTCCCTGTCGCACTTCAGCGAAATCAAACCTTATTGTCCTATATTCTGCTCTCGCTACGTGCCCGCAATAGGCCTGATGCGCTGCGCTTATCAGGCCTACAGAGAGTTGACGTCTGCGTAGGCCGGATAAGGCGGTTACGCCGCCATCCGGCAAACAGGCATAAAAAAACCCCGCCGGAGCAGGGTCTTATCTTACACAGATAACCGATTAGTGACGCGCGCGTACAATCTGATATTTGCGGGTCAGATACTCGACCGGAACGCTCCAGATGTGCACCAGACGCGAGAACGGGAACAGCAGGAACAGCGTCATACCCAACACCAAGTGCATGCGGAAGATAAACGCCACGCCATCCAGATATTCAGACGCGCCGCCGTGGAAGGTCACCACCGTTTGCGCCCAGTTCACCAGTTTCATCATCTCGCTACCGTCCATATGCTGAGCGGAGAACGGAATGGTCAGCAGGCCAAGAGCACACTGGATAACCAGGATGGACAGCACCAGAATATCCGCACCAGTGGTGGTGGCCCGCACGCGTGGGCTGAACAGACGACGTTTCAGCAGCAGCACGCCGCCGACCAGACACATCACGCCTGAGGCGCCGCCCGCAAACATAGCCATCTTTTGTTTCACTTCCAGCGGTAGCCACGCTTCGTACATCCAGTGCGGCGTCAACATGCCCAGAAAGTGCCCGGCAAAAATGCCCAGGATCCCGATATGAAACAGGTTTGACGCCAAGTTCATCCCTTTGCGATCCAGCATCTGGCTGGACGCCGCGCGCCAGGTATATTGCCCGTAGTCATAACGCAGCCAACTGCCGATCAGAAAGACAGAACCCGCGATGTACGGATAGATGTCAAAGAAGAACGTATTCAGGAAGTGCATTATTGCTGTCCTCCGGTGGTGATATTCAGATACTGCGGCGCAACGGCCCCGGCAAAACGACGCTGGTGAGCGGAGATTTCCGACTCACCACACCCCTGATCGGCGAAGAATTTCACCTGCTCTTCTTCCCAGACTGCATCAAGCGCTTGTGGTGTATCATCACGCGCTTCATCCGCAATTTTTTCAGCCACTTTGTCGCTGTCGATAACGGTATTCGCCAGTTTTAGCAGCAGATCAAACAGCACCGCATAACGGCTGTCACGCTGTTGCAAGCGAGCGCTGAGCAAAGCCAGAATCGGCGCGATATCCTGTAAACCACCTAACGCTTCGCTTTTCGGCAACTGCGCAAGGTATTCCAGATACAGCGGCAGATGATCGGGAAGTTCACGGCTGTCGAGCTGCAAACCGTGCTGCTCATATTGTGCCATCAGGTCAACCATCGCCTGGCCGCGATCGCGGGACTCCCCGTGAACATGTTCAAACAGCAGCAGCGATGTGGCGCGGCTCCGGTCAAACAGTTCGCTGTAGGCGGCCTGTACATCCAGCATGTCCTGCGCGGTTAAATCGCGCAGGAAAACGCCCAGGGTCTGGGCATCCTCTTTATCCAGGTTCTCAGATGACGCGAGTGCATCGAAAAACTCCTGCTGATGCTGCCATAAGGCAGCATCCGGGTACTCGAGCAGACGCGAAACAATGACGAGTTCAATCATTGGTGCGGCTCCGTTTTGCTGGTCACATCAACAGCGTCGATGCGGCGGCTGTTGAACAGATTGAATTTGGTATCAGAACCGTGGCAACCATCGCCGAAGGTAAAGCCACAACCGCTTTTCTCCGGGAATGCCTCACGCGCCAGTTCACGATGGCTGCTTGGCACCACGAAACGATCTTCATAATTAGCAATCGCCAGGTAACGATACATTTCCTGTGCCTGCGCTTCGCTTAATCCCACCTCTTCCAGCGCACGGGTATCAACTTTTCCGTCAACAGTTTCCGCACGTTTGTAGTGACGCATTGCCAGCATACGTTTCAGCGCCAACAGTACCGGCTGAGTGTCGCCAGCGGTCAACAGGTTCGCCAGGTACTGAACCGGGATACGCAGACTGTCTACATCCGGCAGAATGCCGTTGCTGCCAAGCTCGCCCGCATCGGCGGCAGATTGAATCGGTGACAAAGGCGGCACGTACCAGACCATCGGCAGCGTGCGGTATTCCGGATGCAGCGGCAGCGCCAGCTTCCAGTCCATTGCCATTTTGTAAACCGGAGACTGTTGTGCAGCATCGATGACGCTCAGTGGAATACCATCTTTTAGCGCCTGTTCAATGACAGCCGGATCGTTCGGATCGAGGAACACGTCCAGTTGACGCTGGTACAGATCTTTTTCGTGCTCAGTGCTGGCCGCGCTTTCGATCGCATCTGCGTCATACAGCAGTACGCCGAGATAACGGATACGGCCAACACAGGTTTCGGAGCAAACGGTCGGTTGACCCGCTTCGATACGCGGGTAGCAGAAAATGCACTTCTCGGACTTCCCGCTCTTCCAGTTGAAGTAAATCTTCTTGTACGGGCAGCCGGTGATGCACATACGCCAGCCGCGGCACTTGTCCTGGTCGATCAGCACGATGCCATCTTCTTCACGCTTGTAGATAGCACCACTCGGGCAGGTCGCCACACACGCCGGGTTAAGGCAGTGCTCGCACAGGCGCGGCAGGTACATCATGAAGGTGTTTTCGAACTGGCCGTACATCGCCTTCTGCATGTTTTCGAAGTTCTGGTCTTTGGCGCGTTTTTCGAATTCGCCGCCCAGAATTTCTTCCCAGTTCGGACCGCTGGTGATTTTGTCCATCCGCTGACCGGTAATCAACGAGCGCGGACGGGCAATCGGCTGCGCTTTACTGCCTTCCGGCGCGGTGTGCAGATTCTGATAGTCGAAATCAAACGGCTCGTAGTAGTCATCCATACCCGGTAGATGCGGGTTAGCAAAGATTTTACCCAGCAGCAGCGCACGGTTACCCATGCGCGGTTGCAGTTTACCGTTGATTTTACGGATCCAGCCGCCCTTCCATTTTTCCTGATTTTCCCAGTCATTGGGGAAACCGACGCCAGGCTTACTTTCCACGTTATTGAACCAGGCGTACTCCATACCTTCACGGCTGGTCCAGACGTTTTTACAGGTCACTGAACAGGTGTGGCAGCCGATGCACTTATCAAGATTCAGCACCATGCCGACTTGTGAACGAATTTTCATTTTACGCTCTCCTGTACCTGGTCATTGCCTTCGCCATCCAACCAGTTAATGTTCTTCATCTTACGTACAACGACGAACTCATCGCGGTTTGAACCGACGGTGCCGTAGTAGTTAAAGCCGTAGGCCAACTGTGCATAGCCGCCGATCATGTGGGTCGGTTTCGGCGTAATACGGGTCACCGAGTTGTGGATCCCGCCGCGCTGCTGGGTGATTTCTGAACCCGGCAGGTTAACGATACGTTCCTGCGCGTGGTACATCATGGTCATCCCGGCCGGCACACGCTGGCTGACAACAGCGCGGGCAGTTAATGCACCGTTGCTGTTGAAGACCTCGATCCAGTCGTTATCTTCGATACCCAGGTCTTTCGCATCCGTTTCACTCATCCAGACGATCGGACCACCGCGTGACAACGTCAGCATCAGCAGGTTGTCGCTGTAGGTGGAGTGGATACCCCATTTCTGGTGCGGCGTCAGGAAGTTGAGCGCTTTTTCCGGGTTACCGTTAGACTTCTCGCCGATCACCGCTTTCACTGAACGGGTATCGATTGGCGGACGGTAAACCAGCAGGCTTTCACCGAAATCACGCATCCACTGGTGATCCTGATACAACTGCTGGCGACCAGACAGCGTACGCCATGGGATCAGCTCATGAACGTTGGTATAACCGGCGTTATAAGACACATGTTCATCTTCCAGGCCTGACCATGTCGGGCTGGAGATAATTTTGCGCGGCTGCGCCTGTATATCGCGGAAACGAATTTTTTCGTCTTCTTTATTCAGCGCCAGATGCGTATGGTCACGACCGGTAAATTCACTCAGCGCAGCCCAGGCTTTAACGGCTACCTGACCGTTAGTTTCCGGCGCCAGGGTGAGGATCATCTCGGCGGCATCAATGGCGGTATTAAGCCAGGGCTGGCCTTTCGCCGGGCCTTCAGCCTTGGTGTAGTTGAGCTTACGCAGCAGATCCATTTCGCTCTGGGTATTCCAGGCAATCCCTTTCCCGCCGTTACCGATTTTTTCCATCAGCGGGCCGATGGAGGTAAAGCGTTCATAGGTTGCCGGATAATCACGCTCTACGGTCATGATGTGCGGCGCGGTAACGCCAGGAATCAGGTCGCACTCACCTTTTTTCCAGTCCTTCACGTCCAGCGGCTGCGCCAGCTCAGCGGCGGAATCGTGCTGAATCGGCAGCGTAACAACGTCGGTTTCTTTACCGAGGTGGCCCACGCACACTTCAGAGAATTTCTTCGCGATGGCTTTATAGATTTCCCAGTCGCTCTTCGATTCCCAGGCCGGGTCAACGGCGGCAGACAACGGATGAATAAACGGATGCATATCCGAGGTATTCATATCGTCTTTTTCATACCAGGTTGCGGTCGGCAGCACGATATCGGAATACAGACAGGTACTCGACAGACGGAAGTCCAGCGTCACCACCAGATCCAGCTTGCCGTCCAGTCCGTTGTCCTGCCATTCCACTTCTTCTGGCTTCACGCCGCTCTGCTGGCCGAGATCTTTCCCCTGAATACCGTGTTCAGTGCCCAGCAGGTACTTCAGCATGTACTCGTGGCCCTTACCGGAAGATCCGAGCAGGTTGGAACGCCAGATAAACAGGTTACGCGGATGGTTTTTGCCGTTTTCCGGCTGTTCCGCCGCAAAGCGAAGAGAACCGTCTTTCAGGGCGTTAACGGTGTAATCCACCGGCGTCATGCCGGCTTTCTTCGCCTCTTCAGCGATACGCAGCGGGTTAGTCCCTAACTGCGGTGCAGACGGTAACCATCCCATTCGTTCAGCGCGAACGTTGAAGTCAATCAAATGACCGCTATAACGGGATTTGTCTGCCATCGGGGACAGCAATTCCTGTGCGGTAACCGTCTCATAGCGCCATTGGCTGGAGTGGTTATAGAAGTAAGAGGTGCTGTTCATATGACGAGGCGGACGCTGCCAGTCCAGCGCAAACGCCAGCGGCTGCCAGCCGGTTTGCGGGCGCAGTTTTTCCTGCCCGACATAGTGGGCCCAACCACCGCCGCTCTGGCCGATACAGCCGCAGAACACCAGCATATTGATCAGGCCGCGATAGTTCATATCGAGGTGGTACCAGTGGTTCAGACCTGCACCGACGATAATCATCGAACGACCGTGCGTTTTATCGGCGTTATCCGCAAATTCGCGGGCGATGCGCACGATTTGAGCGCGCGATACACCGGTAATTTTCTCTGCCCATGCCGGCGTATACGCTTTCAGGTCATCGTAGCTGGTTGCACAGTTTTCATCGTTCAGACCGCGTTCCAGACCGTAGTTGGCCATGGTCAGATCGTAAACGGTCGTCACCAGCGCGGTAGAACCGTCGGCCAGTTGCAGACGTTTAACCGGCAATTTGTGCAGCAGAATGTTTTCCAGTTCAACTTTATTGAAGTGTTCGGTACCTTCGCCGCCAAAATAGGGGAAGCCGACTTCAGCGATGTCATCCTGGCTACCGAGCAGACTGAGTTGCAGTTCGGTTTCATCGCCCGATGTACCGTCGCGCTGCTCGAGGTTCCATTTACCCTTTTCGCCCCAACGGAAACCAATTGAACCGTTTGGCGCAACCATTTCACCGTTGCTGTTGATAGCGACGGTTTTCCATTCCGGGTTATTTTCCTGGCCCAGAGAGTCAACCAGATCCGCTGCACGCAGCATACGACCAGCAGCATAATAGCCGTCGCGCTCTTCGAGCATCACCAGCATTGGCATGTCAGTATAACGACGAACGTAGTCGGTGAAGTACTGGCTCGGGTTATCGAGGTGGAACTCGCGCAACATGACGTGGCCCATCGCCATTGCCATCGCCGCATCGGTCCCCTGCTTCGGCGCCAGCCACAGGTCGCACAGTTTGGCGATTTCTGCGTAGTCCGGCGTAATCGCTACCGTTTTGGTGCCTTTATAGCGAACTTCAGTAAAGAAGTGCGCATCCGGAGTACGGGTCTGCGGGACGTTAGAACCCCATGCAAGAATGTAGCTGGAGTTGTACCAGTCAGCGGATTCAGGGACGTCGGTCTGTTCGCCCCAGGTTTGCGGAGAAGCCGGCGGCAGGTCGCAGTACCAGTCATAGAAGCTCAGGCAGGTACCGCCAATCAGCGACATATAGCGTGCGCCGGATGCGTAAGAAACCATCGACATCGCCGGGATCGGCGAGAAGCCTGCGACGCGGTCAGGACCATAGGTTTTGATGGTGTACACGTTAGAAGCGGCAATCAGTTCATTGACTTCCTGCCAGGAGGAGCGAACGAAGCCGCCACGACCACGCGCTTGTTTGAAGCTTTTTGCTTTGTCGGCGTCTTCGATAATGGATGCCCAGGCATCTACCGGATCGCTGTGCAGTTTTTTGGCTTCACGCCACATCTTCATCAGACGTTTGCGCATCAGCGGATATTTCAGACGGTTAGCGCTGTAGAGATACCAGGAATAGCTCGCACCACGCGGGCAGCCGCGAGGCTCGTGGTTTGGCATATCTGGACGGGTGCGTGGGTAGTCAGTTTGCTGGGTTTCCCAGGTCACCAGACCATTTTTCACATAGATTTTCCAGCTGCATGAACCGGTGCAGTTTACGCCGTGGGTTGAACGTACGACTTTGTCATGCTGCCAACGCTGGCGATATCCGTCCTCCCAGTCCCTGTTGGTATTGAGAAGCTGGCCGTGCCCATCGGCAAAGGTTTCGCCCTTCTGCTTGAAGTAGCGAAACCGGTCCAGGAATTTACTCATCGGTTTTCTCCTGTAGGAGCCTGACGGCTCTCTGATAAATCGACATTGCTTATTTGCCAGCGAAGGTAACGCTCTGAAAGGGCGTGAGAATTGATAACGATCAAGGCAGACAGGGATGAAAAATGAGGGACGTTTTTCACATACCCCCTAAGTGGGATATCAGTGAATTAATTAAAGCATTGAATTTAAATAACTTTTTAAAATCCACTTATCATGCAAATGTTAAATTCTTTATAAGTGGGTATTAAGGGGTATCCCCCCTGCCAGGCATATTGCGAGCACCGTTCTCATAGGATGTTGTCATGTCACAACATAAGAGTATGTTGTAACTAATAGCAGGCAAAAAAAAGCGCGGTCTAACGCCGCGCAATGGATAATCAACCTACACTTCATCCTTCAAACTGCCTCTGCGTTGGCTGCGCTCGTTCTCCCCAGTCACTTACTACAGTAAGCTCATGGGGATTTCTCACTTGCCGCCTTGACGCAATTCGAATGATTTTGTGTATACCACTTTTTTACTTTTTAGAATGACGTCCGTACACCGCCCAGGTGATAACCACGCAGGCGACATAGAAGATCACAAAGACTTTCATCGCATCAACAGGTGAGCCCGTTAACGCTAGGGAAGTACCAAATGCTTTGGGGATAAAGAAGCCGCCAATCGCGCCAATGGCAGAGATAAAACCGAGCGCAGCCGCAGTGTCGGTTGCCGCTTCACGCATCGCCTTCTCTTCTGACCCGCCTTCCGCTTTCACTCTGTCCATCGTCAGCTTGCGGAAGATAACGGAGATCATCTGGAAGGTTGAACCACTGCCCAGACCGGCCGTCAGGAACAGCGCCAGGAACACCGCGAAGAAAGCGGTAAAGTTGCCCCCTACGCCATTGGTTGGCAGCGTCAGGAACAGCAAGGCACTGAAGAGAGCCATCAGCACGAAGTTCACCAGCGTCACGCGAGTTCCGCCCAGACGGTCAGAAATTGCACCGCCAGCTGAGCGCGCCAGCGCGCCAATCAGCGGGCCAAAGAAGGCGTAATGCAGGATCTGTACCTCAGGAAACTGCGTTTTTGACAGCATCGCGAAACCGGCTGAGAAGCCGATAAATGAACCGAAGGTTGCCAGATACAACAGGCTCATGATCCACAGGTGTCCGCGCTTTAGCACCGGTAATTGCGCTTTCAGTGACGCTTTTGAGGTTGCCAGTTCGTTCATACCAAACCATGCAGCCAGCGTCAGCACAGCGAGGAACGGAACCCAAATCCATGCGGCGTTTGCCAGATACAACTGCGTGCCATCCGGTTGCTCAACGCCCTGGCTACCAAATGCAGCGAAGATTGACAGTGAGACCACCAGCGGAGCAACCAACTGCATTACGCTGACCCCCATGTTGCCCAGACCACCGTTCAGACCCAGCGCACCGCCCTGCTTTTGTTTTGGAAAGAAGAAGCTGATATTCGCCATGCTTGATGCAAAGTTCGCACCGGCAAAACCGCACAGTAAGGAGATAATAATAAAGGTACTAAATGGCGTGGTGGTATCCTGCACCGCAAAACCTAACCATACGCATGGGACGATCAGGATACCGGTGCTGAATGCCGTCCAGCGGCGTCCACCAAACAGGGGAACCATAAAGGAGTACGGCACACGCAGCAGCGCGCCGGAAACCGATGGCAACGCCGTCAACATGAACAATTGCTCCGTGGTGAAATTAAAGCCGACTTTCGGTAAGTTCACCGCTACGGCGCTAAATAACATCCACACGCAAAACGCCAGCAGCAAGCAAGGGACGGAAATCCACAGGTTACGGCTGGCGATTCGTTGACCACGCTGTTGCCAGAAGACAGGATCTTCCGGCCGCCATTCTGTAATTACAGCTCCAGATGCCCTTTCCGGGGCAGATGAGTGACTCATAGACACCTCTGATACTTGTTTCGATGCCTGCAACCTTAGGGTTTACAGCTGGAGGTAAGTTGATATAAATCAAAGGAAAAGGTGTCATTATTCATGCCTAAAATTTATCATCACCCTAAATGAGTACATTACTTCGGTAAAAAAGATGTGGTTTTTCACGCTTCTGTCGTCTTCTACTGCCCCCGCCCCATGACCGCCCCCTTGGCTGGCAATTAAGAGGTAGCCCGTTTGAGGTATGGGTATACTCCAGTGTATCGCCGAGAATAACGCCACTGCCTGCAGCAGAACCGTTATTCAAAAGGGTTTCTGTTCTACGAAGACCCGAAGGAACAAGTCACCATGTTTAAACGTTGTCTCTCCCCGCTTACGCTGGTCAACCAGGTGGCGCTGATTGTTTTATTGTCTACTGCCATCGGCGTGGCAGGTATGGCTGTCTCCGGTTGGCTGGTTCAGGGCGTTCAGGGTAGCGCCCATGCAATTAACAAAGCCGGCTCGCTGCGTATGCAGAGTTATCGTCTGCTGGCGGCGGTACCCCTGGAAGCCGACGATCAACCGCTACTGGATGAAATGGAGAAAACGGCGTTTAGTCCAGAGTTAACGCGGGCCGCACAGCGCGATGGACAACAGGCGCAGTTAAAAGCATTACAGGATTACTGGCACACTGAGCTGGCGCCAGGGCTTGCCCACGCGCAAACGCCTGATGCGGTAGCGCAAGATGTAACGCGCTTTGTTGTTGGATTGGATAAGCTGGTTACCGCCTTCGACCATACCACCGAATTACGCATTGAACGCGTCGTCCTGCTACATCGCCTGATGGCGGCATTTATGGCCTTACTGCTGGTCTTCACCATTATCTGGCTACGCGTACGTCTGCTGGAACCATGGAAACAGCTATTGGCGATGGCGCGAGCCGTCAGCCAACGTGATTTTACCCAACGTGCGCATATCAGCGGGCGTAATGAGATGGCGGCTCTGGGCTCGGCGCTGAATAATATGTCGGAAGAGCTGGCTGAAAGTTATGCGGTACTGGAACAGCGGGTGCAAGAGAAAACGGCCGGACTGGAGCATAAAAATCAGATCCTCTCTTTTCTGTGGCAAGCCAACCGCCGCCTGCATTCTCAAGTGCCGTTGTGCGAACGCCTCTCTCCGGTGCTGAACGGCCTGCAGAATTTGACCCTGCTACATGATATTGAGCTGCGGGTTTATGATCTGGAGGATGAAGATAATCATCAGGAATTTACCTGTCAGTCCAATGTCAGTTGCGATGAGAAAGGATGTCATCTGTGCCCACGCGGTACGTTGCCCGCGATAGACGGTGGTATCACGCTGAAATGGCGGCTGACCGACGCACATACCCAGTATGGTATCCTGCTCGCTACATTGCCGAACGGACGCCATCTCAGCCACGATCAGCAACAACTGGTCGATACCCTGGTTGAGCAACTGACCGCGACGCTGGCGCTCGACAGACATCAGGAGCGCCAGCAGCAGTTGATCGTGATGGAAGAGCGTGCCACCATTGCGCGCGAACTCCATGATTCTATTGCACAATCGCTTTCATGTATGAAGATGCAGGTTAGCTGTTTGCAGATGCAGGGCGATGCGCTGCCCGAGAATAGCCGCGAACTGCTTAGCCAGATTCGTAATGAACTGAACGCCTCGTGGGCGCAACTGCGTGAGCTGTTAACGACCTTCCGTTTACAGCTCACTGAACCCGGATTGCGACCCGCGCTGGAAGCCAGTTGTCAGGAATACAGCGCCCGCTTTGGTTTTACGGTTAAGCTGGACTATCAGTTGCCGCCGCGCCTGGTCCCTTCGCATCAGGCGATTCACTTATTACAAATTGCTCGTGAAGCCCTGAGCAACGCCCTGAAGCACTCCCATGCTGATGAAGTCGTCGTGACGGTGGTGCAAAATGGCAAACAGATCAAACTCACAGTACAAGATAACGGCTGCGGCGTACCGGAAAACGCCGAACGCAGTAACCACTACGGCATGATAATAATGCGCGACCGTGCGCAGAGCTTGCGCGGCGATTGCCGAGTACGCCGTCGTGAGACAGGCGGTACTGAAGTTACTGTCACTTTTATTCCCGAAACAAACTTCACAGAAGTCCAAGGAGATACCCATGAGTAATCTGGAACCGGCAACCATCCTGTTGATCGACGATCATCCGATGCTGCGAACCGGTGTAAAACAGCTTGTCAGCATGGCGCAGGATATCACCGTTGTCGGTGAAGCCAGCAATGGCGAACAGGGTATCGAGCTGGCTGAATCTCTTGATCCCGATCTGATCCTGCTTGATCTCAACATGCCCGGCATGAACGGTCTGGAAACCCTCGACAAGCTGCGTGAAAAGTCCCTGTCTGGCCGCATCGTGGTGTTTAGCGTGTCCAATCATGAAGAAGATGTCGTTACCGCACTGAAACGCGGCGCGGATGGTTACCTGCTGAAAGATATGGAGCCGGAAGATTTACTGAAAGCATTACAACAGGCCGCCGCCGGTGAAATGGTACTGAGCGAAGCCTTAACGCCGGTTCTGGCCGCCAGCCTGCGCGCCAACCGCGCAACGTCCGACCGTGATGTCACCCAGTTGACGCCGCGCGAGCGCGATATTCTCAAGCTTATCGCCCAGGGCCTGCCCAACAAGATGATTGCCCGCCGTCTTGACATCACCGAAAGCACGGTTAAAGTTCATGTGAAGCATATGCTGAAGAAAATGAAGCTCAAATCACGCGTAGAAGCCGCGGTTTGGGTGCATCAGGAACGCATTTTCTGATAACGAAGTCGTGCATCATGGTTAACGAGGATCATTTGCCGAAACGCTGATAAACGGTTCGGTCAGTGATAGCGTGATCTCATTGGAAGAGACACGCTGGCCCAGTTCATCTTCTACCACTACCGACAGCCGCCAGCGGTTTGTCGCCCCTTCTCTACTGTCCCACTTCGGCATAATAATCGTCCAGCCCTGTGCGCTGCGGGTACTGCTGCCAGCGGTTAAGCTCAGCGCCTGAGTATCGCCCTGCCATGCAAGATGGCGAATCCCATGCAGGCTGCGCACTTGTACCTTCAGCGCCACCGTTTCTCCCGGCTTGAGATCCCAGGGCGGCGTAGCCAAAAATACCGACAGGGTTTTACGCTGGCGATACTCCAGCGTCGGCAAACTATTCCGCTGCGGATCGTCATAACGACTGCCGCGCAGCGAGCGGCTGTTCGCCACCTCGCTGACCATCAGCTGTTTTTTTAACGGAACGCCGAAACGATAATTCAGCGTTAATCCGAGGTTATTCTGACTGACGCCATTTTCACCCTGCTTATGCTGCGCAGTCATCGTAATCAGCGGCACCGGCGTATAGCTCAGCCCGAGGTTCACCGCTACCGGATTGTGATACCCGGTTCCTGAATGAAACAGATCCACCCGGTCGCCAAAATACTGTTCAACGCTGACGCTGGTATTGAGATGTTGATAGAACGGCATCCGCATTTGCGCGGTCAGGTCGTAGCCGCGGGCCATCCGTTGTTCCTGTGTGATGGAACGATTCTGCCAGGAGGAAAACGGCTGGTAGTAGTTAGCGGATAAACGTAAATACTCGCCCCACGCTTCTGCACCTAAGCCGCCCCGGGGCAGATTTTCATCCAACAGATTGTCATAAAACGTGTTGTAACCCAGTAGCCAACCGTCATGTACCCAGCGCTGCCCAATTCCCGCATTGCTGACTAAGCCCTCATCCTGTTGCGTTAAGCCTAACTGGCTCCAGGTAAGATAGCGCTGATTGTCCTGCCACGGAATAAACCAACTTCCCCGGCTGCCGGTAAAGCTGCCCTCTTTATCAACCTGCAACCCGACGCTGGCGTTTCCCCAGGGAGAGAGCCAGGATTCCAGTTGTTGATTCACCTGTTCGCTGACCGTGTCACGTACCTGACCAAACGCGAACTGCTTCGCCTGCTCGCCGGTATCAAGGCCGTTATCGGTCATACTGGCTTCACCGAATGCTTTCACCATTTCGGCAAAATGCTTTTCGCCTGCCCGCGATTCCGGCGCCATACCGAGATCGGGCAAGCCATCGCTATTGTTATCGAATGGGTTTTCAGCCTGGTGAATAAAAGAGGATTGTGCGCTGGCAGTACCCCCTGCCAGTGGCAAGAGTGCAAATACGGCGAGAGGGAAATAAATAATACGGCTCAAATCGTTAGTTATTTCTTAAATCAATTAATCAGGCACACTTAACCTAAACCATAACGTCTTCAGCAATTAATTGCAGCCTTTATCCCCGTTTTCGGGATTTTCTGACCCGAATAATCAGGGGTAGCCACATGCTTTCTTTTCGATATCTGGTACAGGGAGTACCATACACGCCAGGAATTATCCCTCCCATCCGACAACAGGAGTCAAAATGCAAAAGATAGTGATCGTCGCGAACGGTGCGGCCTATGGAAGCGAATCGTTATTTAACAGCCTGCGTCTGGCCATCGCCTTGCGTGAACAAGAAGCTTGTCTCGATCTGCGTCTGTTTTTAATGTCGGATGCGGTTACGGCGGGATTACGCGGTCAGAAACCGGCGGAAGGATACAATATTCAGCAAATGCTGGAGATCCTGACAGCGCAAAACGTTCCGGTAAAACTGTGCAAAACCTGCACTGATGGCCGTGGGATCACCGACCTGCCTTTAATTGATGGCGTCGCCGTGGGCACGCTGCCAGAACTGGCGCAATGGACGCTGGATGCAGATAAAGTATTGACCTTCTGACAGCGCCTTACAGGCACGCGCACTGAAAGTGCCGGAAATTTCCGGATTTTATCTTAGATGAGCGCGGTTTCGTTGAACGTTAGCACGCCCTTTCAACCGTCTTGAGGAATTTTGTCACTTTTGTTTAATCGTTATGCCATTTTTTGATCAAAATCAGCATCCTGTTGCTCCCCCTTTGGTGTTATGCAATGAGTGAAATGTGAACAACATCACGCAGCACTTTCGACAGAAAGTACGTTGTTTTCAAGAACGGGGTGAAAAATGGCATTAGTGAAGGCGAGTTTAAAGTTATTTGGTGGCGATACGGTGGTTGTGCGCTGTTCCGAGCGCTGTCACATCCATCTGATGAGCGAGAAAAATCACGTCAAAGACACGCAGTCCGACATCTTAAGCGTGCAGGACCGTGATAACGCATGGTTGACCGTACCTTATACCGGCGTCTGGAACGTGCTGATCGACAGCCACAGTCAGTCGCTTGAGCATTCGATAAGTTTTATTGCAGCGTAATCGTGAAATGCCCGATAAGCACCTGGCTGTCGGGCACACAACACTCCGCCGACGCTATGCAAAACCTGGTCGTATAATCCCTTCCGGCAGGTTCTCTCCCAACAACCGTTTGACCGTAATCACCAGATCGTTAAGACAATCATCCTGCATTCCCAGCTTCACCAGTTCTTGTTCCAGCGAGAACAGATACTGGGCATTAGTGCCTAAAGGTCCGCTGGCCGCAGCGATAAGCGGCGCGATCACCTGCGCGCGTGTATCCGACTCAAACAGCGGATGGCGCGGATCCATAATAAAGACCAGCGCGTTTACCGTCCGTCCGTCATCCAGCGCCAACTGACACCAGGTCGGCAGGTAGCAACCGGTGATCATTTCACGCTTCCACAGCAGAGAAAGCTCTTGCTCCAGCGATGCGTCTGGTAAGCGATAAGCCACACCGGTAGTGCGTCCACCCTCTTTCAGGGCCAGCATCCGTCCCGGCTGACAGGCCGTTCCTCGCCCCGCCGTCAGACGCAGGCAAAATGCACGGTGCCAACCGACCAATGTTCCGGTACAGGACTCTTCAAATTCTAAGGCCGGGTTCCACATCAACGATCCATAACCGAAGATCCACACCGGTCCATCATCTGGTCGGCAAGCAAGCGTGGCGGCCAGTGAGGCTGCCCGTTGTTCCGCTGACCAGAGTAGTGATTCTTCAATAGCGCCAAACGCCGTCTTACAGTCGGCATTCAATAAAAAATCACGCGTTAACACCTTACACCTCCGCCACTGCAGCTTCCCTGCGACAACTTTTTTGACGCCTTCCGGGCATTTTTACTGCTCATTTTGAAACCAATAGCTGGACAATAGGCAATTCACCGCTCGCTTGCAAGCCAGTAACGGCGCGGCGTAGCACGATTCGCTAACGGATGACTCAGGCTAGTTTATAAAGGCATTATAATTGATACCGTTACGTCTTTTTATGCCATTTATCATCATCACCTTTTTGATAATCATTTTTCACCGCCGCCCACGCCACCTTGTGCGCTGTCTCTTCGCGAGTGGCATCATCGCGACGGTCAGATTTATCTTTATACTGTTCCCAGGCGCTGTTAAAGGCTTCTTTATAGATGTCCTGAGCATGGGATGGCAGAACATGCTGTACGCTGTCAGGCAGATCGCTTTTAGATTTATAGGGCATTGTGAACTCCTCTTTTTGGGCTAAACCTTAAGTGTGGTTAACAATGCTGCGATGCGCCAATAATGAACATTTTTAAATTACTTCTTCATCTAACTTTCTGTTAATTAAATACTCTATAAACAAGACGTTTGTTTTTGGCCACTTAGAGATGGAAAATAAGCGATGCGGTAAAATTTCGTAAAATGTCACCTACAAAACCGCTTTTTCTGTTATTTTTTACATTCTTTAATACTTTTATAATTATAAATACCTGCAGAGATGGAGAATTAACTTAATGACACAACTACATGAGGCGGTAAAAACCCGCCACAAGGAGACCTCTCTCGTCTTCCCGATTTTGGCACTGGTAGTACTGTTCTTATGGGGGAGCAGTCAGTCACTACCAGTGGTCATCGGTATTAATGCGCTGGCCCTTGTTGGTATATTAAGCAGCGCATTCAGCGTTGTCCGTCATGCGGACGTATTAGCACATCGACTTGGCGAACCCTACGGCTCGCTGATTCTCAGTCTGTCAGTTGTTATTCTTGAAGTCAGTTTAATTTCCGCATTAATGGCGACCGGCGATGCCGCGCCTACGCTAATGCGCGACACGCTGTATTCGATCATTATGATCGTCACCGGCGGTTTAGTCGGTTTTTCATTACTGCTGGGCGGCCGCAAATTTGCCACTCAGTATATGAACCTGTTTGGTATTAAGCAGTATTTAATCGCCCTGTTTCCACTGGCCATTATTGTGCTGGTGTTTCCAATGGCGTTACCGGGAGCCAATTTTACTACTGCGCAGGCGCTACTGGTGGCGCTCATTTCTGCGGCAATGTACGGCGTCTTCTTGTTGATTCAAACAAAAACGCACCAGAGCCTGTTCATTTACGAGCATGAAGATGAGGGTGACGACGACGATCCGCATCACGGTAAGCCGTCAGCGCACAGCAATATATGGCACGCCGCCTGGCTCATCATTCACCTGATCGCTGTTATCGCCGTCACCAAGATGAACGCCAGTCCACTGGAAACCTTGCTGACTGAACTCAATGCGCCCGTGGCATTTACCGGTTTCCTGGTGGCGCTGTTGATCCTCTCGCCTGAAGGGCTGGGGGCGCTGAAAGCGGTGCTGAACAATCAGGTACAGCGGGCGATGAATTTGTTCTTCGGTTCAGTATTAGCCACTATTTCACTCACCGTACCGGTAGTGACGCTGATAGCGTGGGCAACAGGAAATGATTTGGTGTTTGCTTTGGGCGCGCCAGAGATGATTGTCATGGTCTCGTCGCTGGTACTGTGCCACATCTCTTTCTCCACCGGACGAACCAATGTGCTTAACGGCGCCGCGCATCTGGCGCTATTTGTCGCCTATCTGATGACGATATTTGCCTGATAACTAGTTTGGCGGGATCCACGGCCCTTTGCAGGGCCGTTTTCTTTTAGCGCGTTTATTGCTCCGGATAAACCTGTTGGCCATCGACAAACGTTAATAACGATTCCGTTTGATGCAGCTTGTCTGGCGCAATAGCCATAATATCTTGATTCAGCACCGCAAAATCGGCGAGCTTACCTGCTTGCAAACTTCCTCTTTGCTGCTCAGCAAAAGCCAGCCAGGCGGCATTTCGGGTATACATTTTTAACGCATCTTCCCGACTTAACTGGCGGGTGTCATGGCGTACTGAGCCGTCGAGCGCTTTACCTGTGACATGATATTCAATGGCATGCCACACTCCCGCAACGCCAATCCGCGTCGCATCTGTACCGCCGGCAACGATTACCCCCTGCTCTAACGCGGGTTGCACTGGCGATGATAGCGCCGCCACCGTTTTACCATTTGCGCGTTCAATGGCGGGAGATTCAAAATATGGCCCCATCTGGACAGAGTAGGCTAAACCGAGTTTCTTCATGCGGGCAATCGTTTCGGGCGTACCGGTATTAAGATGCGCAATAGACCAGCGCAACGGCGCAATATCATGCGATTTAGCCACCTCGCTAATGACATCTAAAATCGCATCCGCACTGTCATCGGTATAAGCATGTATTTCAACGGCAACACCTTCTTTGGCGGCAAGCTGAAGCACCTTTAATTGTTCTTGTTGGGACTCTGCTGGGGATGTGAACCCAGATGACATCCGCACGCCATCATTCATTGCCATCACCAGGCTTTCACCGAAGCCCAGAAAGGCTATTCTGCCGTCATCATGCATTGCCGGGCGAAACGCCAGGCGTTGTTTAAACCATTCCGTTTCATTACCAGGCGGTGCGGATAAACGATATCCAACGCGTATCCTGAGAGGTTGCTGCTGCTGAAGTTTAAAGAAATCACGATAAGCTTGCTCATGCCCGGCAGAAGGATCGATAAACCCGACCACGCCGCGTTTATTTAAATAACGTACAAAGGCGTTAAGGTTCTTTTCCACATCGCCAGTCTGGCTAATCTGGGCGAAAAGCTGGTTAAAACTGCCAATGGTCCCGCGCAATTTCCCCGTTGCCAGCCCTTTATCATCGCGTTCTATCACGATCCCTGCCGGAACATCCGGCTGTGGACTATTAAGTTTTAGGGTCTCGATAGCCTTTTGATTTAACAGCGCATAGTCATAAAGGCTTTGTATATATGCAGGATGATGAGGCAGCGCCTGATTCAGTTCCTGAACCGTCGGATCCCGCTTTTCAGCAAATTGTTCAGGTATCCATGAACCCGCCACCGCCACCCATTGCGCAGGGTCTTTCTTTGCCGCAGATTGCGACAGTTTATTTAACGCATCGGGTAAATTTTTAGTATCAAACCAGTAGGTTTCAAATAAAAATGTCCTTCCTCCCCGAATACCATGCAGATGCGCATCAATTAACCCCGGAATAACGGTTTGCCCCGTAAGGTTAATTTCCTTCGTGTTCGGTCCGGACCATTTTTTCACCGTTTCATTATTACCCACCGCAATAATATGCCGCCCTTTTACCGCCAGCGCCTGCGCGTTGGGTTGTTGTTCATCCATGGTAATCAACTTGCCGTTATACAAAATAACGTCGGCCTTGTCCTGAGAATGCGCCAGAAATGAAATTCCTATCAGAATTGCGGCCAACGCTACGTTGCGCATAGCCGGAGGGGGAGTATTAAAGCAAAGTCCCAGTTTACCCATCATATTTATCTACCTTTTCATGTGATGAAAATCAGGAAAGCTGATGCAGCACCGCCTGGCTGGCGATGTGTGCGCTGGATAGCAAACGTTCGAGCGTATGCCCACAACGGGCTTTTCCCGACAGACCAAGCATCGTGGTACTGATGTAATCGGTCAGACTATCAGCCACTTCGGGATGGCGCTGTGCAATAAAGTCATGAATTTTATGTTCTGCAACCGAGTAGAAAGCCCGGGCCACCTGCCGCGCCTGCGGATCGTTGCTATGCGTGCCCTCCAGAACCAAACAACCAGGCGCATGCGGATCAGCGGCATAGCGTCGCGCCGCCTCTTCAAGCAACGCAGCAAGGCTTTCGGCAACCGGTCTGTCAGAACGCAAAATGTCATCAAACGGGATCGCATCAGTTTGTACATAGCGACCAAGCACGCGTTCATAAAGACCGATTTTGTTCCCAAAAGCGGCATAAAAACTGGGGGGTTTGATGTTCAGGGCCTGCGTAACATCCGCTACGCTCACAGCGTCGTATCCATGTGAGTGAAATAAGGGCTGTACTTTGGCAACAGCCAGTTCCGGATCAAAATTACGTGGTCGGCCTGGGGCGCGCGAACATTTTGTAGTGCTCATTACAAATCCATTGACAGAAAACCATGCACCCATTATATATCGATCACTACATAATTGTTCAAGGAGTATCTCATGTCCCCATTTAACGGCAAATCAGTTCTGGTTCTTGGCGGAAGTCGGGGGATTGGCGCGGCTATTGTGCGCCGTTTCGCCGCAGATGGCGCAGCGGTTACCTTTACCTATTCAGGCTCCGCAGACGCTGCAAAAGCGCTTGCGGATGAAACAGGTTCCCACATGACGCAAACCGATAGCGCCGATCGCGATGCCGTCATTAACCGGGTACGGGAAAGCGGCCCGCTGGATGTGTTAGTGGTGAATGCAGGAATTGTGCTGTTCGGCGACCCGCTGGAGCAGGATCCCGATGACGTTGAGCGCCTGTTCCGCATTAATATCCACGCGCCCTGGTACGCGGCAGTAGAGGCGGCACGACAAATGCCTGACGGCGGGCGGATTATCATTATTGGTTCAGTGAACGGCGATCGTATGCCAATTGCCGGTATGGCTTCCTACGCGTTAAGCAAGTCTGCTCTGCAAGGCCTGGCAAGAGGGCTGGCCCGTGATTTCGGCGCGCGTGGCATTACAGTCAACGTAGTGCAACCGGGTCCCATTGATACTGACGCTAATCCAGCAGAAGGTCCATTGAAAGAGCTGATGCACAGCTTTATGGCACTAAAACGCCACGGTCGACCAGAAGAAGTGGCCGGAATGGTTGCCTGGCTGGCTGGTCCGGAGGCCGGGTTTGTGACGGGAGCTATGCATACAATTGATGGGGCGTTTGGTGCCTGACTGTAATAACAGGCCGGAGACAAGTGCCCCGGCCTGTTCAGCTGTCTTAGTTCTCAGTATCGAGCTCGTCGAAGCTTTTCACCAGGTCATCAATCGCTTTGATCTGCGTGAGGAACTGTTCCAGTTTCGCCAGCGGCAGTGCGGATGGACCATCGCATTTCGCATTGGCTGGATCCGGATGCGCTTCAATAAACAGGCCTGCCAGACCTACCGCCATGCCCGCGCGCGCCAGTTCAGTCACCTGACCACGACGGCCGCCGCTTGCGGCGCCAAACGGGTCGCGGCACTGCAGCGCATGGGTGACGTCGAAAATCACCGGCGAATTGCCAGAGACCTTTTTCATCACGCTAAAGCCCAGCATATCCACAACCAGGTTGTCATAACCGAAGTTCGCGCCACGGTCACACAGGATAACCTTATCGTTACCGCCTTCATGGAATTTATCCACGATATTACCCATCTGACCCGGACTTACGAACTGCGGTTTTTTCACGTTGATAACGGCACCGGTTTTCGCCATCGCTTCCACCAGATCGGTCTGGCGAGCGAGGAATGCCGGCAGCTGAATCACATCCACCACGTCAGCAACAGGCTGTGCCTGGCTGGCTTCGTGAACGTCGGTGATCACTTTTACGCCAAAAGTTTGCTTCAGCTCCTGGAAGATTTTCATCCCTTCTTCAAGGCCCGGTCCACGGTAAGAGTGGATGGAAGAACGGTTGGCTTTATCAAAGGAGGCTTTGAACACGTAAGGGATACCCAGTTTTTGAGTAACGGTTACGTAGTGCTCACAAATGCGCATCGCCAGATCGCGGGATTCCAGCACGTTCATTCCGCCAAACAGCACGAACGGCAGGTCATTTGCCACGTTGATGTCGCCAATGCTAACCACTTTTTGTTTCATAGGATCGCCTTAAACGGTAGGTAAAGTGTCATTAATCAATGCAATACAATTTGTTTGTGCGAAATGGTATTAATCTGCGCACGAATCATTTCGCTGATCGGGTCTTCCGGACACTGCTCAACGAAATAACTTAAATCTGTCAGCGCAACATGTTCACACTCCAGTTGCGCATATATCAATCCCCGATCGCGTATTTCATACGGGTCTTCAGGATTAAACTGTAATAATGCTTCACTGGCTCGCAGCGCCAGTTCCATTTGCCGCTCTTCCATCAGCGATGATTTCAACGTGTCGAGCAGTTTGCGGATCACTTCTGCGTTATCCGCTTCATCCAGATCTTCATTAAACAGTTCCGCGACCGGGCTGATGTTCCCCTTCAGCCACACTTCCAGCGTGTGTTCATTTAACGTTTCGCCATTGAACGGATTGATTAGCCACATTTCGCCATCAAGCGATTCAATGCGCAGGATGAGTTGTGTCGGGAAAATCACCGGTACCAGCGGCAGATCCAGTCGGTTGGCAATCCATAATAAGATCGCGCCCAACGACACCGCACTGCCCTGACGATTTTTCAGAACCTGGTCGAGCCATAGTGCATCAGAAAGACGATAGACGCCGTGGGTATCCGTAAACCCCCATTCGCCGTAAAAAAGTGCCAGCAGTTTTTCCAGTTGCTCATCCTGAGACAGGAGCTGGCTAATTTCTTCTTGCGCCAGACTGACCAGACGTTCCAGTTCGTCATAGACAGTTTGTGTTGGAAAATCCAGACGGATAGACTCCGACGCCAGGATCATCCCATCACACAATGGCGCTTTATTAAATTCGAAATCAGCTAACGACCTCATGACTTACCCCAGTAACGGTATTTTTGTGGTGGCGAGTTTAATGATGATGTACAGCACCACCAACGCCAGCGGAAATGCGACTAATCGCGCCTGCTGGCTGCGCGCCCGACGGTAATCGAGCGCAATAAAACCCAAAACGATGTAAATGATAACCCCAAACAGCTTTTCAGTCAGCCATGTCCCTTGTTCGGTGAATGGCAGGATGTGCGTTTTAATCATTAACGCCACGCCGCTGACTAATAAAACGGTATCCACCACCGGCGGCACAATGCGCGTCCAGCGGGCACGGGCTAGACGCGCGTCGGTGTAACGCCACCAAAAACGCAGCGTCAGCAGACTAACGGAAAGCGCAATGCTGATGAGATGAACGTTGAGTAACACACTGATGGTACTCATGATGGGATGCGTCCAAGCGTAATTCGCTCGTTGCCGCCATAATCACGGCAGGTTTCAACCGCCAGATAACCCGCGCGCGTAAAGGCATCGCGCACGGCCTCACCCTGCTGCCAGCCATGTTCCAGCAACAGATAGCCGCCTGGCGTTAACACGTGCTGAGACCGATCGATAATATGTACGATATCCGCCAGCCCCTGATCGCCCGCCACCAGCGCCGACAGCGGCTCAAAGCGCACATCGCCCTGCGCCAGATGCGGATCCTGTTCGTCGATGTACGGCGGATTGCTGACAATCATGTCAAACTGCTGCCCCTGCAAAGCGCTAAACCAGTCGCTTTGCAGCACGCGAACATTGTCGATAGCCAGGTGCTGCGTATTACGCATAGCCAGCGCCACGGCATCCGGCATCCGATCAACCGCCGTCACCGCGCAATCCGGACGCTCGGTTGCCAGCGCCAGGGCAATCGCGCCCGTACCGGTCCCCAGATCGAGAATGCGACATGCACAGGCTGGCAAGCGAGCCAGCGCCTGCTCCACCAGACACTCGGTATCCGGACGCGGAATCAGCGTGGCCGGCGATACAAACAGCGGCAGCGACCAAAACTCGCGAACGCCGGTTAAGTGCGCCACGGGTTCGCCCCGCTGACGCCGCTCCAGTAACGTGTCGAGCTGCTCACGCTGCGCCTCGGTTAACAGCGTTTCGCCAAAAGCCAGAATAAAGGTGCGCCCCTTACCGGTAACGAACTCAAGTAAAATCTCGGCGTCACGGCGCGGGCTTTCGCTTGCCGGTAATTGGCTTATCGCTTCACGCAGCCAGTGCTGATAGTCCATTAATCCTGCTCGGACAATGCCGCCAGTTGGTCGGCCTGGTATTCCTGGACAATTGGCTCAATGAGCATATCCAGTTTGCCTTCCATCGCTTCATCCAGACGGTAGAGCGTCAGGTTAATGCGGTGATCGGTCACGCGGCCCTGCGGGAAGTTATAGGTGCGGTTGCGATCGCTGCGATCGCCGCTGCCCAGCAGGTTGCGACGTTCAGAGGCTTCCGCCTGTTGACGCCTTGCCACTTCGGCCGCACGAATGCGCGCCCCCAGCACCGACATCGCTTTCGCTTTGTTTTTATGCTGTGAACGTTCGTCCTGACATTCCACCACGATACCGGTTGGCAAGTGGGTAATACGGATTGCGGAGTCGGTGGTGTTAACGTGCTGGCCCCCTGCGCCTGATGAGCGGAAGGTATCAATACGCAGATCGGCCGGGTTGATGTCCGGCAGTTCAGCATCCGGCAGTTCCGGCATGACCGCGACCGTACAGGCAGAGGTGTGAATTCGCCCCTGTGATTCCGTCGCCGGGACGCGCTGCACGCGATGACCGCCGGACTCAAATTTCAGTCGGCCATAAACGCCTTCGCCGCTAATCTTGGCAATGACTTCTTTAAATCCGCCATGCTCGCCTTCGCTGGCGCTCATGATCTCAACCCGCCAGCGACGCGCTTCAGCGTAACGGCTGTACATACGGAACAGATCGCCGGCAAACAGCGCCGCTTCATCACCACCGGTTCCCGCGCGCACTTCAAGGAAGGCGTTACGTTCATCATCAGGATCTTTCGGTAACAGCAGAACCTGCAGGTGTTGTTCCAGCTGTTCACATTTCTCTTTTGCTTCGCGCAGTTCATCCTGCGCCATTTCACGCATTTCAGGATCGTCGAGCATCATCTGAGCCGTCTCGATATCTTCCTGAACCTGTTGCCAGTCCGTAAAACAGCGCGATACATCGCTTAATTGGGCATATTCGCGCGACAGTGCACGAAAACGTTCCTGGTCTGCGATAGTACCCGCATCGCCGAGCAGCGCCTGAACTTCTTCATGGCGTTCATGCAGGGCTTCCAGTTTGGCAACGATAGAAGGCTTCATAGGCGTAAATGCACCCTGTAAAAATAAGATTGGTGTGCTGCTACTCCAGCCCGAGGCTGTCGCGCAGAATATTCAGGCGTTCACTATCCCCGTCACGGGCGGCCTGTTGAAGTGATTTGGTTGGTGCATGGATCAGGCGGTTAGTCAGTTTCCAGGCAAGATCCTGCATAATGGCTTGCGCATCACCGCCCTGTTGAAGGGCGGCCAACGCTTTGGCGGTCAGTTCATCACGGATCTGTTCTGACTGACTGCGATACTCGCGGATAGTGTCGCTTGCACCCTGGGCACGCAGCCAGGCCATAAACTCACTGGTTTCCTGCGCTACAATCGTTTCGGCTTCCACAGCAGCCGCTTTGCGCTGCGCCAGGTTATGCGAAATGATGCTTTGCAGATCGTCAACGCTGTACAAGTAGGCGTTGGACAATTTGCCCACTTCCGGCTCGACATCGCGCGGTACGGCGATATCCACCAGCAACATAGGCTGGTTGCGACGGTTTTTAAGCGCACGCTCTACCATTCCTTTACCGATAATCGGCAGCGGACTGGCGGTTGAACTGATAATAATATCGGCATCCTGCAAGCGGGCGTCGATATCGCTCAATGAAATCACTTCGGCGCCGACTTCATTCGCCAGCACCTGCGCGCGTTCACGCGTACGGTTGGCGATGATCATATTCTTCACTTTGTGTTCGCGCAAATGACGCGCGACCAGCTCGATGGTCTCGCCTGCGCCGACTAACAGCACGGTTACCGTGGAGAGCGATTCAAAGATCTGCCGCGCCAGCGTACAGGCGGCAAAAGCCACGGAAACAGCGCTGGCGCCGATATCGGTTTCGGTACGAACACGTTTAGCGACAGAGAACGATTTCTGGAACATGCGCTCCAGCGCACTGGCGTTCTGGTGGCCTTTCTGCGAATCCGCAAAGGCTTTTTTCACCTGTCCCAAAATCTGCGGCTCGCCAAGCACCAGCGAATCCAGACCACTGGCAACACGCATCAGATGGCTGACGGCGTCATTGTCCTGGTGCCAGTAGAGGCTATTGCGCAGATCTTCTTCATTAAGATTATGGTATTCGCACAACCAGCGAATCAGCGCTTCTTGCAGGTTATCCTGCTCTTCCACGCTGAGGTAAATCTCTGTGCGGTTACATGTCGACAGCACTACCCCGCCCTGCACCATTGGCAGCGCTTGCAGGCTGTCCAGCGCCTGATCGAGCGTATCCGGCGAAAACGTTACGCGTTCTCGCAGCGATACAGGTGCCGTTTTATGGTTAATACCAAGCGCTAAAAGGGTCATGTGAGCGGGAATAGTACCAGCGTTGATAAGGTTAGACTGGGTGCATCATACAGGATGCGTGCGGTCAATAAAAGAGACAGCCCCCTTTTGGAGTAATAGCTTAGCGCACAAATTTAAGCGATTTAAGATAACTTGAACGTAGACGATGTCAGATGGTGGCGCTAGCATTGAGAGTTATAACTGCAACGTATCTCAAGGATTTGTCATCATTATGACCCTGCCTGATTTTCGCCTGATTCGCCTGCTGCCCCTTGCAGCCCTGGTTCTTAGTGCCTGTACCCTCAACGCGCCGAAAGGTCCCGGCAAAAGCCCCGATTCCCCACAGTGGCGCCAGCACCAGCAGGAAGTACGCGCCCTGAACCAATATCAGACGCGCGGTGCGTTCGCTTATATCTCCGATCAACAGAAAGTGTATGCCCGCTTTTTCTGGCAGCAAACCGGACAGGATCGCTATCGTCTGCTGCTGACCAACCCGTTGGGAAGCACGGAACTGGAACTCAATGCGCAGCCGGGCAACGTTGAACTTGTCGATAACAAAGGTAAGCACTACACCGCCGACGACGCCGAAGAGATGATTGGTAAACTGACCGGCATGCCTATTCCGTTGAATAGCCTGCGCCAGTGGATCCTTGGCCTGCCGGGTGACGCTACCGATTACAAGCTCGACGACCAATATCGTCTGAGTGAAGTGAACTACAGCAAAGACGGTAAAAGCTGGAAAGTGGTCTATAGCGCCTACGACAGCAAAACGCAGCCTGCGATGCCGGCCAACATGGAGCTGTCCGACGGCTCCCAGCGTATTAAGCTGAAAATGGATAACTGGATTGTGAAATGATGAGCCATTGGCCCTCTCCGGCAAAACTGAATCTGTTTTTATACATTACCGGGCAACGTGCGGACGGTTACCACACGCTGCAGACGTTATTCCAGTTTCTCGACTATGGCGACGAGATTGGCATCAATCTGCGCCACGACGGTGAAATTCATCTCTTAACACCGGTGGAAGGCGTTGCACATGAAGATAACCTGATCGTGCGCGCGGCACGTTTGCTGATGAAGACGGCGTCTGCGACCGCTCGCCTGCCCGCAGGAAGCGGCGCGGACATCAGTATCGAAAAACGCCTGCCGATGGGTGGCGGCCTGGGCGGTGGTTCGTCAAATGCGGCCACCGTTCTGGTGGCGCTGAATCATCTCTGGCAGTGCGGGCTTTCGGTTGATGAACTGGCGGCAATCGGCTTGACGCTGGGGGCGGATGTTCCCGTGTTCGTGCGCGGCCACGCAGCCTTTGCCGAAGGCGTGGGAGAAATCCTGACGCCGGTCAATCCCCAGGAAAAATGGTATCTGGTCGCTCATCCGGGCGTCAGCATTCCAACGCCGCTCATTTTTAACGATCCTGACCTCCCGCGTAACACGCCAAAAAGGTCAATAAAAACGTTACTAAAATGTGAATTCGGCAATGATTGCGAGGTTATCGCAAGAAAACGTTTTCGCGAGGTTGATGCGGCGCTTTCCTGGCTGTTAGAATACGCGCCGTCGCGCCTGACTGGTACAGGGGCCTGTGTCTTTGCTGAATTTGATACAGAGTCTCGTGCTCGCCAGGTGCTTGAGCAAGCCCCGGAATGGCTCAAAGGCTTTGTGGCGAAAGGCGTCAACCTCTCCCCTTTGCATAGAGCGTTACTCTAAATCATTCGGGTTTCAGGAAGATGGCGAGATGACGGAGCGCCTGGCGCATACAACAGTATGTACTGGTGTGAGGAATTAACGCCAACGCACATGAAACGCGAAGGATGAAGGGTAAACCGGGCAAGCTGAGTTGCGGTGACAACGTCACCCTGTTCCAGACGTTGCATCGCGCTCTTTAATACACCGCATGGAGAGGATACTGCCTGGCCCGCACAGTTTTCGGCAGATTCTTTCCACCAATGGACGCATGCCTGAGGTTCTTCTCGTGCCTGATATGAAGCTTTTTGCTGGTAACGCCACCCCGGAACTAGCACAACGTATTGCCAACCGCCTGTACACTTCACTCGGCGACGCCGCTGTAGGTCGCTTTAGCGACGGCGAAGTCAGCGTACAAATTAATGAAAATGTACGCGGTGGTGATATTTTCATCATCCAGTCCACTTGTGCCCCTACTAACGACAACCTGATGGAATTGGTCGTTATGGTTGATGCGCTGCGCCGTGCTTCCGCAGGCCGTATCACCGCCGTTATTCCTTACTTCGGCTATGCACGTCAGGATCGTCGCGTACGTTCCGCTCGTGTACCGATTACCGCTAAAGTCGTCGCTGATTTCCTGTCCAGCGTTGGCGTTGACCGCGTCCTCACCGTTGACCTGCATGCTGAACAGATCCAGGGCTTCTTTGACGTACCGGTTGATAACGTATTCGGTAGCCCGATCCTGTTAGAAGACATGCTGCAACTGAACCTGGACAACCCGATCGTGGTTTCTCCGGATATCGGTGGCGTCGTGCGTGCCCGTGCAATTGCTAAACTGCTGAACGATACCGATATGGCTATCATCGACAAACGTCGTCCGCGTGCGAACGTTTCTCAGGTGATGCACATCATTGGTGACGTTGCAGGTCGTGACTGCGTACTGGTTGATGACATGATTGATACCGGCGGTACGCTGTGTAAAGCAGCAGAAGCACTGAAAGAACGTGGTGCAAAACGCGTATTTGCTTACGCAACCCACCCGATCTTCTCAGGTAATGCGGCAAACAACCTGCGCAACTCAGTGATTGATGAAGTCGTTGTCTGTGACACTATTCCACTGACTGACGAAATCAAAGCACTGCCAAACGTGCGTACATTGACCCTGTCGGGTATGCTGGCCGAAGCGATTCGTCGTATCAGCAACGAAGAATCCATCTCTGCCATGTTCGAGCATTAATCGAGCCCGGCTCAAAAACCCGCTGCGGCGGGTTTTTTTATCTGTAATACTTATTTGTATGACTTTTGCCTCCTTCACCTGCCATTTAGTTGACAGATGATGCGCTCATGGATGAAACATTATTGTGAACAGACTATTTTCCTCACATGTGATGCCTTTCCGCGCCCTCATCGACGCTTGTTGGAAAGAAAAATATACCGCTTCTCGCTTTACCCGTGACCTGATCGCCGGGATAACCGTGGGGATCATTGCCATTCCGCTGGCAATGGCCCTGGCAATAGGCAGTGGCGTTGCGCCGCAGTACGGTCTGTATACCTCCGCCGTCGCTGGGATTGTTATCGCCCTCACCGGGGGGTCGCGCTTTAGCGTCTCTGGCCCAACCGCCGCCTTCGTGGTGATCCTGTATCCGGTGTCGCAACAGTTTGGGCTGGCAGGCCTGCTGGTTGCCACGCTCATGTCCGGGATATTTCTGATCCTTTTCGGCCTCGCCCGCTTTGGTCGCCTGATCGAATATATTCCCGTGTCGGTTACGTTAGGCTTTACGTCGGGTATTGGTATCACCATCGGTACCATGCAGATTAAAGATTTTCTTGGCCTGCAAATGGCCCATGTACCGGAGCACTACCTGCAAAAAGTTGGTGCGCTGTTTATGGCCTTGCCGACCATCAACTTCGGCGATGCCGCCATTGGCGTTGTAACGCTGGGGATCCTGATTTTCTGGCCTCGTTTGGGGATCCGACTACCGGGCCACCTTCCTGCACTGCTGGCAGGCTGTGCGGTAATGGGAATTGTGAACCTGACCGGTGGTCACGTTGCGACCATCGGTTCCCAGTTCCACTACATTCTGGCTGACGGCTCACAGGGTAACGGTATCCCGCAGTTGCTGCCGCAACTGGTATTACCGTGGAATATGCCGGAGTCAAACTTTACCCTGAGCTGGAGTTCGTTACAGGCGCTGTTACCGGCAGCCTTCTCGATGGCGATGCTGGGGGCGATTGAATCTCTGCTGTGCGCCGTCGTCCTCGACGGGATGACCGGCACCAAGCATAAAGCCAACAGCGAGCTGATTGGTCAGGGGCTGGGTAACATCGTCGCGCCGTTCTTTGGCGGTATCACCGCCACGGCGGCAATTGCCCGTTCTGCGGCCAACGTCCGCGCCGGGGCAACCTCACCCATTTCTGCGGTCATCCACGCGATTCTGGTGATCCTGGCGCTATTGGTTTTAGCGCCGCTGCTTTCCTGGCTACCGCTTTCCGCCATGGCCGCACTGCTGCTGATGGTGGCATGGAACATGAGTGAAGCCCACAAAGTGGTGGATCTGCTGCGCCATGCGCCAAAAGACGACATCATCGTCATGCTGATGTGTATGTCGCTGACGGTGCTGTTCGACATGGTTATCGCCATCAGCGTCGGGATCGTTCTCGCCTCTCTGCTGTTTATGCGTCGTATTGCGCGCATGACGCGTCTGGCGCCGGTCAACGTTGATGTACCAGGCGATGTTCTGGTGCTACGCGTTATCGGACCGCTGTTCTTTGCCGCAGCGGAGGGATTATTTACCGATCTCGAGTCGCGTATTGCGGGTAAACGCATTGTGGTATTGAAGTGGGACGCAGTCCCGGTGCTGGATGCCGGTGGTCTGGACGCCTTCCAGCGTTTTGTTAAACGTCTGCCGGAAGGTTGCGAATTACGTATCAGTAACCTGGAGTTCCAGCCGCTACGTACTATGGCGCGCGCGGGTATTCAGCCTATACCAGGACGTCTGACGTTCTTCCCGAATAAAGACGCCGCGCTGGCGGATATCAGCTGACGCTCAGCCCGACCAGGCGAAGCGCCCCGGGCTACAAATGACAGGTATAAAAATGGCTCCCGCGGGAGCCATTTTTATACCAAGCTTAATGCTTACGCTTTCAGCAGTTGCTCAGCCGTCGCCTTCACGCTCGCCAGCAGGGCTTTCACATCCTCCAGGCACACGGTCGGGTTCAGCAGCGTCAGCTTCAGGCAGGTGATGCCATCGGCTTCGGTGACGCCGACGTTGGCGCTACCGGAAGCCAGCAGCACGTCGCCGATACGCTGGTTGAGCAGCGCAACAAACGCCAAATCGTCGCTTGCCGGACGGAAGCGGAACAGTACGCTTGCCAGCTGCGGCTCCATCACCAGCTCCAGATGCGGCTGGGTTTTCACAAACTCAGCCACATCGCGGGCCAGCGTTACGCCGTTATCGATAATTTCGGCATACTGCTTTTTACCCAGCGCTTCGAGGCCCATCCACAGCTTCAGCGCGTCGAAACGGCGCGTGGTCTGCAGCGACTTCGACACCAGGTTCGGCACGCCGTGCTCTTCATCGAAATCAGAGTTCAGGTACGCCGCCTGGTAGCGCATCAGCTCGTAGTGACGCGCGTCTTTTAACAGGAACGCGCCGCAGCTGATGGTCTGGAAGAACTGTTTGTGGAAGTCCAGCGTCACGGAGTCTGCCAGTTCAAGACCGTTCAGGAAGTGACGATACTGCTCAGACAGCAGTAACGCCCCGCCCCATGCCGCATCGACGTGCATCCAGATCTGGTGCTCTGCCGCCAGCGCCGCGATATCGGCTAACGGATCGATTGCGCCCGCATCGGTCGTCCCGGCCGTGGCGACAATCGCCATCACCTGCTCGCCGTTGGCTTGCGCCTGGGCCAGCTTGTCTTTCAGGTCAGCGAGATCCATACGTGAGAACGCATCGGTCTTCACCTGAGTAACGGAACGGTAGCCCAGCCCCATCAACGCCATGTTTTTCTGCACGGAGAAATGCGCGCTTTCAGAGCAAAACACTTTGATTTTGCTCAGGTCGCCGGTCAGACCATTCTGCTGAATGGAGTGTCCCTGGCGAGCAAAGAACGCGTCGCGCGCCAGCATCAGGCCCATCAGGTTACTCTGGGTGCCGCCGCTGGTGAACACACCTGCATCACCTGCCGCATAGCCCACCTGCTCACGCAGCCATTCGATCAGTTTGATCTCAATGATCGTGGCCGACGGGCTTTGGTCCCAGGAGTCCATGCTCTGGTTAGTGGCGTTGATCAGCACTTCCGCCGCCTGGCTAATCACCAGGCTTGGGCAGTGCAGGTGCGCCACGCACTGCGCATGGTGAACCAACAGGCTGTCTTTGAGAAAGTATTCAACCGCACGCTCAATAGCGGCCTGGTTGCCCAGGCCTTGAGACGTAAAATTCAGGTTGATACGTTCGCGCAGCTGTTCAACGGTTTTGCCCTGATACATCTCAGACTGCTTCAACCATTCAACGACCGCTTGCGTACTCTGCTCGATAGCGTCCTGGTAGGCAGCAATGCTCTGCGCCGAGCCGGACAGAATCGGGTTTACGTCTGACATTCGATCCAACTCCGTTTAAACCGGCTTTACGCCAGCGCCCAGCAGGGCGTTTTCGAATTTATCGAGGAACACTTCCAGCTCAGCGTTAGTGATCAGCAGAGACGGCAGCAGGCGCAGTACGCAACCGTTACGACCACCGCGCTCCAGAATCAGCCCGTTTTCGAAGCATTTTTTCTGCAGCAGCGCAGACAGCTCGCCATCGGCCGGGTAGCAGCCCATGTGATCCTGCGCTTCGTTCGGCTTAACGATTTCCAGACCGATCATCAGACCCAGACCGCGCACCTGGCCAATCACCGGGTAGCGTTTCTGCAGGTCAGCCAGTTTGCCTTTCAGCCACTCGCCCTGGGCGGCAACTTTGTCGGCAATCTTGTCATCTTTAAGGATCTTCAGCGTTGTCAGGCCAGTCGCCATCGCAAGCTGGTTGCCGCGGAAGGTACCGGTATGGTGGCCCGGAGCCCACGCATCGAACTGCTTCTTAATCCCCAGAACCGCCAGTGGCAGACCGCCGCCCACCGCTTTGGACATGACGATGATGTCTGGCTCGATACCCGCATGTTCGAAGGCGAACAGCTTACCGGTACGCGCGAAGCCTGCCTGGACTTCATCGATGATCAGCAAAATGCCGTGTTCCTGAGTGACTTTACGGATGCGCTGTAACCACTCGACCGGCGCCGGGTTCACGCCGCCTTCGCCCTGCACGGCTTCAAGGATAACCGCAGCCGGTTTACGCACGCCGCTTTCAACGTCGTTGATCAGGTTTTCGAAGTAGTAAGTTAATGCTTTCACGCCAGCCTCACCGCCGATACCCAGCGGGCAGCGGTACTGATGTGGATACGGCATAAACTGCACTTCCGCCATCATGTTGCTGACGGCTTCTTTCGGCGACAGGTTGCCGGTTACGGACAGCGCGCCGTGGGTCATCCCGTGGTAGCCGCCGGAGAAGCTGATAATGCTGGAACGGCCGGTTACTTTCTTCGCCAGCTTCAGCGCCGCTTCAACGGCATCGGCGCCGGACGGCCCGGTAAACTGCAGGCAATACTCTTTGCCCTGGCCCGGTAATAAAGACAGTAAATAAGATGAAAATTCATCTTTTAACGGCGTGGTAAGATCAAGCGTATGTAACGGTAAGCCGCTTGTGATGACACTTTGAATGCTCTGCAGCACTTCAGGATGATTGTGACCGAGCGCCAGGGTACCGGCACCTGCAAGACAATCAAGATATTGATTATTTTCTACGTCAGTAATCCAGACGCCCTGCGCTTTCGCAATCGCTAATGGCAGTTTACGTGGATAGCTGCGGACATTAGATTCAAACTCAGCCTGTCTTGTTAAAAAGGTATCATTGCTCTGCGGTAATGAATTAGCACTTAAAGTATCAATACGGACTTTATCCGTCATCATATCACTCCTACAACCAGGTGTAGATTAACGCCTGATTGAATAAATGGTTATAAGGATTACCTGTAAAAAAGCGCGGCTAATATATGTTGTTTTAGCACAGGACTCAATCATTTATTTTCCAACGTCTTAAATGAGCATTTTTACCTTAAAATTCAAAGCATAAATTACATCTGACATTAGGAAATCATAAACAAATATAGCTATTTATTTTACAAAATTGTTGCCAGTCGCAACGTATACGATGTTATAAAAACCATGAGGTTTTCATGTTTTTATTATTTTTTTACATGTTTTTACCATTAATAATGTACGCGTTTATTCACTACGACATGATTTTTCACTTATTTTTCGATAAATCGAATAAAAAAGTCGATCCCTAAATATAAATCACTTAGTATGGCGCGCTTATTTACAGGCTCTGTAAATAAAGAACTAATGCGCAGCACCCGGTAACGCGTACAGGCGACACGCGTTATCGACAACAGGTATTCCCTGGGTTGTCAGCAGAAATGTTCGCGGGCGGACATTTCGTAAGGAGAACGTGCGTTCCCTTATGCCGAGAATGAAAATTTTCTAGCCATACTTTTATGGCGCCCTGATATGAGATTGTTATGACTCGCATTTATCCACCATCCATCGTTGCCAAATTTGGCGGCACCAGCGTCGCTGATTTTGATGCGATGAACCGCAGCGCCAGCATTGTTCTTGCTGATCAAGATGTCCGTTTAGTCGTTTTGTCTGCTTCCGCAGGCGTAACAAACTTACTGGTCGAGCTTTCTGAAGGTCTGGAAACACATCAACAATTAGATAAGCTTGAGACGTTACGCGCCATCCAATACAACATTATTTCCCGCCTGAAGCAGCCGTCCGTTATCAGCACGGAAATCGATAATCTTCTCAATAACATACGCCGCCTTGCAGAAGCGGCGACGGTTTCACCGTCCGATGCGCTAAGCGATGAGTTAGTCAGCCACGGCGAACTGATGTCCTCTTTGCTGTTTACTGAAGTATTACGTGAACGGCACGCCGAAGCCGGGTGGTTTGACGCCCGCAGCGTAATGCGTACCAACTCGAACTACGGCTGCGCTGAACCGGATCTCAGCACCCTGCACTACCAGGTGGAGACTCATCTGCGCCCGCGTCTTGAACAGGCTATTATGGTTACCCAGGGATTTATTGGTCGCGACGCAGGCGGGCATACCACAACGCTGGGACGCGGCGGGAGTGATTACACCGCCACGCTACTTGGTGAGGCGCTGCACGCCGCACGTGTGGACATCTGGACTGACGTTGCCGGGATCTACACCACCGATCCGCGCATTGCACCACGGGCCAAACGGATCGACCATATCTCATTTTCCGAGGCCAGCGATATGGCCGCCTACGGTGCGAAGGTTCTTCACCCGGCGACGCTGCTCCCGGCAATGCGGAAAAACATTCCGGTCTTTGTTGGCTCAAGTAAAGATACTTCTGCCGGTGGTACGCTGGTGCACAACACCACCGATAATCCACCGCGTTATCGGGCACTCGCCGTGCGCCGTAAACAGACGCTATTACGATTACACAGTTTGCAGACACAACCGCCCTGTGCTTTTCTGGCGCAGGTATTTGCCATTTTATCCCACCACGCGGTGGCAGTGGATTTGGTCACGACATCAGAAAATTGTATTGCGCTGGCGCTGGACGCCACTCATGCGACATCGGGTGAGGACCATATTCTGAGCACGGCATTGTTTACCGCATTGTCCTCCCACTGTCGGGTGGAAGTGGAAACCGGACTGGCATTAGTCACTTTGGTGGGCAATAAACTGACCCAGGCTGCGGGGGTTTGCAAAGACGTTTTTGCCTGGCTCGAAGAGCATACGGTACGCATGATTTGCCACGGCGCATCAAACGATAACCTGTGCATTTTGTTACCGGCCGACGCGGCGGATAGCGCGGTTAAGACGTTACATTATCGATTATTCGAATAACATCTCTGCAAATGCGCAGCGAAGATAAGCGCATTTATCCAGGACAACATGAACAAGCAGAGGACTGGTTTTCAACCAGGACTCTGCCCGCAAACAGTGGCTCTCGCAGCGGAGAGGCTATTTAGTTGTGACGATGATTGGTATCACCGCGACGGCAGCGTTTGTCATAATGACGTACCCACCAGTAACGGTCACTGATTTGTTCGTGCCCGCCGACTCTGGCCCCCGCTAACCAAAGAACGCCGCCGACAAAAATACTGAGCACGGCACCATGTGCGAAAAACTGTGGCAGATTAAATTGCGGCAATTGGTTTAAAATAGAGTAACCAACGCCACCCACCATCACCACCAACCCTAAAGCCATGAGCACGTTACCGAGTAACGAAGCGTTTTTGCGTTTCATGTGTCACCTCCGGAACTTTGGGTTGTTACAGGGAATACCCCTAATCCTTATGTGTAAAGTATAGACAACACTGCCGTTCGCAAGTGCGGGAGCGATCACAATTACAAACACCCGCGCAACAAAACTTTACAAATAAGCTACTGAACACACTCAATTTCTAATAGTCCAGTTTCGCAATTATTCAGTTTTCTGAGGATAAGCACGCAGTTTTTTGTCAAGCGCAGCGCCAGACAGTAAACTACACGTCGTTTATAGATACATTCAGGACAAAACACGTGTCGATTAAATTGATTGTCGGTCTGGCAAACCCCGGCGCAGAATATGCGGCAACGCGGCATAACGCCGGTGCTTGGTATGTTGATCTACTGGCAGAGAGACTACGCGCGCCCCTGCGCGATGAGCCGAAATTCTTCGGCTACACCTCCAGGGTTACGCTCGAAGGCGAAGATGTCCGCCTGCTGGTGCCGACCACATTTATGAATCTGAGCGGCAAGGCGGTCGGCGCGATGGCCAGTTTTTATCGCATCAACCCCGATGAAATTTTGGTTGCGCATGACGAACTAGACCTGCCGCCAGGGGTGGCGAAATTTAAGCTTGGCGGTGGTCATGGCGGACATAATGGCCTGAAGGACATCATCAGCAAGTTAGGCAATAACCCTAACTTTCATCGTTTACGCGTTGGAATTGGCCATCCGGGCGATAAAAACAAAGTTGTCGGGTTTGTTTTAGGCAAACCGCCTGTTTCTGAACAGAAGTTAATTGATGAAGCGATTGACGAAGCGGTCCGTTGTACCGAGATTTTGTTCAAAGATGGCCTGACTAAAGCAACGAGCCGGTTACATACCTTTAAAGCGCAATAAGCACCGATGTGCGGCATTTTGCTCGCGTGCTGTGTATAATAGGCGAAGTTATTTACTTTTCTACAATCTGTTTTCCATAACAGATTGAATATCAAAAGATTAAGGTGATTTAAACATGGGATTCAAATGCGGTATCGTCGGTTTGCCAAACGTAGGCAAATCCACCCTGTTCAACGCGCTCACAAAAGCGGGTATTGAAGCGGCAAACTTCCCGTTCTGTACTATCGAGCCGAACACGGGTGTTGTCCCGATGCCCGATCCGCGTCTGGATCAGCTGGCCGAAATCGTCAAACCGCAGCGCATCCTGCCAACCACGATGGAATTCGTTGATATCGCGGGCCTTGTAAAAGGCGCCTCTAAAGGTGAAGGTCTGGGTAACCAGTTCCTGACTAACATCCGCGAAACCGAAGCTATCGGCCACGTGGTGCGCTGCTTTGAGAACGACAACATCATCCACGTTAATAACAAAGTGGATCCGGCTGACGATATTGATGTTATCAATACCGAACTGGCGCTGTCCGATCTGGATACCTGTGAACGCGCTATTCATCGCGTACAGAAAAAAGCCAAAGGCGGCGACAAAGACGCCAAAGCTGAACTGGCTGCCCTGGAAAAATGCCTGCCGCAGTTGGAAAACGCTGGCATGCTGCGCGCGCTGAAAAATCTGACTGACGAAGATAAAGCGGCCATCAAATACCTGAGCTTCCTGACGCTGAAGCCGACCATGTATATCGCCAACGTCAACGAAGACGGTTTTGAAAACAACCCGTACCTCGACAAGGTACGCGAAATCGCCGCTGCTGAAGGTTCCGTGGTGGTAGCTGTTTGCGCCGCCGTTGAAGCCGACATCGCAGAGCTGGACGACGCCGACCGTGAAGAGTTTATGGCCGAGATGGGTCTGGAAGAACCGGGACTGAACCGCGTGATCCGCGCAGGCTATGAGCTGCTGAATCTGCAGACCTATTTCACCGCGGGCGTGAAAGAAGTACGTGCATGGACCATCCCTGTCGGCGCTACCGCTCCGCAGGCGGCCGGTAAAATCCACACCGACTTCGAGAAAGGATTCATCCGTGCACAGACTATCGCGTTTGAAGACTTCATCACCTACAAAGGTGAGCAAGGCGCGAAAGAAGCCGGTAAGATGCGTGCAGAAGGGAAAGATTACATCGTGAAAGATGGCGATGTGATGAACTTCCTGTTCAACGTCTAAATAAAATCTGCTGTATCATGAGGTTTCGCTGAATCTCAACAAGACGAAAAAACCTTTTAAAACCACGCACTTGCGTGGTTTTTTTATTGTCAATACTTCTCATTACATCCTATGTAAACCCAATCAAAAAGGGGTGGCGAAAACTCAACGATCTGAACGCCCTGGCCTGTTATGAACTGGGTATCGCCTGGATGCTCACCGGGGAGCAGGCCTATTTCACGCGGGTGCGGGACATTCTCATGGCGTACGCGCGTTACTACCCCGGCATGCCGAACACGGGAGGATCCCCTATAACGGCCCCGGAAAAATGAATGCCCAGACGCTCTGTGATGCCCTGTGTCTGTCCGGGTTTGTGAAGGGATACGATCTCATTTATGACGCACTGGCCCCGGCAGAACGAACCACCATCGAGCGCGACTTGCTTCGGGCCTGCGCAGAATTTCTCATCAGCAAACGCTGGAAGCAGCTGCATAATCATGAAGTACGGATCAACAGTGCGCTGGCCATGACTGGCGCTGTGCTGGATGACCCCCGCTACCTGCAGACCGGCGTCAATGCCGTCTGGGGTCTGCACGACCAGCTCCATTTGAGCGCATGGTCCGCTACACCCATCAGGACTACAGCCTGATGACGCAGCCGTACTACAGGCAAATGCTCGACCTGCCCATTAAGCTGCTGATGCCGGATGACACCGAGCCCGCATTCAATGACTGCATCCCGATGAAAGATACGGTGACCTACCCTGACCTTATGAGTTTGCCTACGCCTGCTACGGGGAAGACAACTATGCGCGCATGCTCTCCATCATCTATGACAAGGAGCCCCGACCCAGCCTGGGTGCCTTCCTGTACGGCGATCCGCGGCTGCGCATCACGGAGCCGGTCCGGGAGACGGGTAATTATCACGACCCGGATAACGGTATCACTATCTTCCGCAATTCCGATCAGGGTCAGGCAGTGGTCGTCAAGCACACTCCCTACGGGGGCGAGCACGATCACTACGATAAGCCCGGGCTCATTATTTACGACCAGAACGTGGCCATTCTTCCTGATATGGGCACCACCGGTTACGGGGCTCCGATGCACTACAGCTACTACAAGAACACGCTTACCCATAACGTCCAGTGTGCAGAAGAGTCCAACCGCCACCCGCCAATCCGCAGATACTGAGCTTTACAGAGACGGAAAAGTACGCCGAGGTGACGGTCGAGGTAGACTGGCGTGAGCCTCCACCCGATGTGCCCAGCCTGACCCATATAGAGTGGAACACCCACGCCTACCGGGACATTGTTTATCGCCGGAAGGTGATTGTGTATGAACACATGGTGGTGGATATCACCCGCGTGACCAACCCCAACCGCCGTCAACTGGATAACATCCTGCACATTGACGGCGAACGGCTGGCGACCACCGGGAGCAACCTGCCCCAGTGTGACTTTGATAAAAGTGACCCGATGTTTTACTTCAGCGAATGCTTCGTCAGACCGATGGGGCGGACGCTCGCAGTGCCGTTCCGCACCCTGATGGGGAAAAAAATCCAGATCCACTGCGCCTGCAGTGATCCGAAGGCAAAGCTCCACCAGTTGCAGGGCCCGGCAAACCCGCCCCTGACGTCACTGAGCTACCTGAAAACCCGCTCACGGGCACCGGAGTTCATCAGCGTTCACGTCATTGACCTGCACCCGGAAGAAGACCTGATGCGTAATGTGTTTATTTCACTGCGGCAAAATACCGTCAATATCGCCTCAGATTTACAGCGGGAGATTATCACCCACCCTATCTGATGTCCTATATTAGCTACTGTGCCTGACGATACGCTATCTTCCACAATCAGGCCATTCGGACACGGAGCGGCTGAATTCAGGAGAACCAGCCTTAGGGCTGGTTTTTTGCTTTCTGAGACTCTGGCATATTTCTAAAAGTAAATGGTACGTTTTGTCGGGATACTTACAGTTAGAATTCTTAAGCAGTACAACTGCATTCATTTGATTTAAATCAACATTATGCACAACTAAAAGCATCAATCACTGTTGTTCACACAACGTTTTATTGACTACTCAAAATAGGAACAAATCAACGCTGACCGTACAATGACCATAAATGGTAGTACCAACACACTTGTTCAACATATTTTGTGGGAATAAGTTTCATAGCAGGATTTCAAAACTAGTTATGGCTAATAGAGTTAACAGGGACACTTACATGACAAGGTTATTCAAAAAATTTAGAATCTTCAGACGAAACAGAACACCCATTACTTCTAAGTTAGGTGCAAAATTCAGGCCTCTTCATTTCGCAAAATGTAGTACTGACAGGCGCTTTGCCGGAATTTTGCTAGATCCATCACAGCCAAAATTTCTCACGGTGTCAGAACTCGCTCCTGCAGACGTTCTATTCTGCTCATACGATGAAAATGATCTGACGCATGGAATAATTTCGCATGGCTCATCTGGAGACTATGTGCATGTTGCGATCTACGTTGGCGATGGAAAAATAGTTGAGGCAATAAAACCGGGTGTTATAGAAGATACTCTAGACAACGTGATATCTCGCTATCCTTACGTAGCTGTTTGTCGGTGCCCTGGTACAGAACCCACCGGACTACCTGGGCTTAGTGACAAAGTAGTAGCATTCTGTAAAAAGCACGTTGCACTGCAAACACCATATAATCTTTTAGGTGCCATCATATCCCCCATTCTTGAACTAAAAGAGCTGAAGAAACAGTCCAAATGGCCTAGACGGTTCACGGGAAAACAGAAAAAAAGAAAGCCTAGAAATTCTTTCTTTTGCTCAGAATTCGTTATACAAGCCTTTACTTATGGTGGATATATTAGCGAGGAAACAATGGACTCTGCTATGTACTCACCAACAGCTCTTGCTGAAGAGAGTGACTTTTGGTTGATCGGTTATCTTGGCAATCTTGATATGGCGGAACACATCCGTAAGCATGACCTCTTTCTAACGGGAGGGATTTCTCCTGAATAATGCCTCAATGGGTATTATTTTTACTGGGTAATTGCAGCCTTCTTCTCACGCAAGCAGCCAGTTAAGCATCCCAACGAGATTGGGATCTGCGTCAGGAGCGCAAGTTAATAGTCTTAGAAATCAAGCTAATTAGCATAATATCGCTTAACTGAAGGGATATGGAGCAGCAGAAATAAATGAAGACACGGCAGTATGCACAAAAATCTATCTTCGATCTGGAAGTAATCTTCGAACAGTCCCGCAACAATGTTAATGAACTTGAACAGTTGTTGAGCGAGCTGGCCTTTCGCAACACTGCCAGGGCGCGGGCTCTGACGTCTAAAATCGAGCAATCTCTAACTGCACTCAGCGACCGCACCGAGGTCGCCATGTCGGCTTCCAGCTCATCGACATGTAATCCCGATTCGGCGTCCATACCATTTTCTCAAGCTGTGCCCCACAATGCGCCCACAACTATACCGAAGACCATCCCAGACTCTGCCATGCAAGAGAAATTCGACAAAAACCAAATCGATCTAGGTCCGCTCCCGTCTTTTTCTCCATCAAATAAGGCGAATGATGCGCGAGCAATACTGGCAGCATGGACAGCCCTCGAAGCACTGTCGCCTCAAGGTTATAAACGCCCAGAGGATATGGCAACCGGCGACCGCTCCAGGGTTGCTCTATTGGAGCGAGGTATTCCATGGGGACCAAATGCCCGCAGCAAGCCCAGTTATAAGCTTTATTTCGAGGTCGTCCTCGGCTCTATCGCTCTCGACAAGGCGACGGACGAGCTGGTCAAGGTCTTTGGCGAGGATGAGGAGCATTCACGCCCGGACGGTAAGAAAGCGGCCATTGGCTCGATCCTAATCGACAAAGAAGGCTATGTGCTTGAGGACAAAGGCGTTGCCGTTTCCAGTTTTGCCTGGGCACTCAAGCCGGCTCTCGATCTGAAGCTTGGAAGCTTAGGGAATTGGCCGAATGTTGAGCCGCGCATTATCGAGCATCTGGATCGAATAGTTCGCCGCCACAACGAGGATGGAGAACCCATACCGATCGATCTGAATGTTGTTCATAACGCTTATAAATGGCTTGTATCGCAGTTCAGTGTACCGGAGCATTTGGTTGAGCCACCCACATTCGCGATTAAGGTGTTTCATCATTTCAAGGCCAAGGCGCTGCCTGAACCTTCGTTACTGAATTCCTTCTATCTTGAAGATCTCGGTGAAGCAACCAAATTGCTCGAGACGGGCAAAGCCGGAGCCGGTTTGCGCCGCTACATGGGAATTGGCAGGCCTGAACAGAAAATCGACGTGCTATCGCCCATTTCCGCAGTTGAGCCATTCGTCGCACCGTCGCTCATGCCGCAGGCTCGTTGGCCTTCGAAAGGCGGCCATCCACTGGTGCTGCTTCAACAGGCTGCCGTGAATGCGGCGCGTGCTGAGCTGAATGATGCTCCAGGTATCATCGGCGTCAATGGGCCTCCGGGAACCGGAAAGACCACTCTTCTGCGAGATATTGTCGTTGGGTGCATTCTTGATCGGGCCACGGCGATGTGCGGCTTCAATAAACCGCAGGATGCCTTTTCCACAACAGGCGAGAAGCTGGCATTCGGCTCCAATGCATTCCTGCACTTCTACAAGTTACATGCATCCTTAAAGGGCCATGAGATCGTTGTAGCGTCCTCCAATAACAAAGCGGTCGAGAACGTCAGTAAAGAGCTTCCTCTCAAGGAAGCCAATGGTCGTCATGAACAAATCGCCTATTTTCGGTCCATCAGCGACCTGATTGCGAACCCCAAACGCATCGGCTATTTCGAAGCCGAGACTGAGGGGGACATCCCCTCCGACCCAGTCGAAACCTGGGGGCTGATTGCCGCTGCTCTCGGCAAGAGCAGCAACCGAGGCGCGTTCCAGCAAGGTTTCTGGTGGAATGAAGACGGTGGTTTCCTTACCTACCTGAAAGCAGCTCGCGGCATAAATGTCATGCGTGAGATCAAGGACGAACGAACAGGCGAAATCATCGATCGCGTAATGCCCAGCGTGGTTGTCAATGAGCGGCCCAGCACCAACGAAGCGGATGCTGCTGCAGCCTGGCTGAAAGCGCGAACCGCATTTCTTAAACTCAAGGAAACGGTAGACGCCGAAATCGCCAGCATAGAAGGGATGCGACGGGATATCCAAGCGCTCAAGGGAGCGATCACCGAACTTCAAAGGGCTGAACAGCGTCGACCGAGTCTGAATGAAGCCGTCGAAGAGGCACACCAGATTGCTGAATCCTGCCAACGAGAGCATGAGAAGGCAAAATCGCAGATCGAGCAGGACAAGATCATGCTCGACAGCCATCTTGCTTGCCGTCCAGGTTTCTTCTCCCGTTTGTTTGCGACTGCGGCCTGGAAGTCGTGGAGATCGACACTGCAGAAGCTCTCGGCGACCTTGCAGCAATCAGTCATACGGGCGCAGGGGACGGACGGTGCCCTGGAGCTTGCAAGGGCTGAGTGGAGCAATACTGAGTCCCAGTTACAGCAACTCGACCAGGAAATTTCCAGCAAGTGTCAGGCTGTCTCGAAATTGAAGGCAACCGAGGCACAGGCACGAAACCGTATGGGCGACAGGGTCGTTGATGAGAGGTTCTTCGAGCGCGAGCACGAGGCTATCCACCTCACTGCACCATGGCTTCCCGATGAGGTTCATCGCCTGCGGGAGGATCTTTTCGCCGCTGCCCTGACTGTGCATAAAACGTTCATCGATGCTTCGGCCAGCCGCTTGCAACACAACCTTGGGCTATTGATGTCGGGCATGGTGGCTGGTGCCTTCCAGTCTTCCGCTCACCGTGAACTTCTCCCCGACCTTTGGTCAAGCCTTTTCATGGTGGTGCCGACCGTGTCCACGACATTCGCCTCTGTTCGGACGATGTTCGGGGATCTGCCACCAGAGAGCATTGGCTGGCTTCTGGTAGATGAAGCGGGCCAGGCAGTTCCTCAGGCAGCAGTTGGAGCTATCATGCGGGCAAAGCGCTCCATCGTGGTAGGTGACCCGTTGCAAATCCCACCTGTAGTTTCACTTCCTGAAAAGCTGAACGCCGAAATCTGCAAGTTCTTCAACATTGACCAGATCGAATGGTCTGCCCCCGCAGCATCTACGCAGACCCTTGCTGATCAGGCATCGCGCTTCAAATCCACCTTCGTCATGGACGTAGGCGATCGAGAAGTCGGGCTGCCACTCCTCGTTCACAGGCGTTGTCAGAACCCAATGTTCGATGTTTCTAACTCCATCGCCTATGCCGGGCAGATGGTCCATGCTGTCGGGTCTAAAAGACCTGGATCTATCGGCTCGGCATTGGGGAGATCTCGCTGGGTGGATATCAATGGCGATGCTGAGACGAAATGGTGCCCCGACGAGGGCGAAGCGGTTGTACGGATGCTCAAAGAGCTTGCAGCATCGGGCATTACAAATCCGGACATATTTATCATTACACCATTCAAGATCGTAGAGCAGAACATGCGTCGGCGTTTCGACAGAGAGACCGATCTGCTGCGGGCGTTCGGCGCAAAATTGGATGAGTGGTGCCGTGATCGTGTAGGCACGATCCACACGTTCCAGGGTCGAGAAGCGGACACGGTAATCCTGTTGCTGGGTGCGCCGAAAGCGAGTCAGCAAAGGGCGCGTCAGTGGGCGGCCAGCCCGCCAAACATAATCAATGTAGCCGTCTCACGCGCCAAGCAAAACTTGTATGTGGTCGGCTCGGCTACTGCATGGGCTGGGGCGGGAACTAGTCTGCAGGTCCTGCATCGGCAATTGGCGCAATCAGCCTAACAATCTCTGAGGTGGCCCTCATTATTGAGGGCTCATCGCGACTCATTTTTGGCTAACTTCAGTAATGGGCTGGCCGCTATGTGTTAAAAGCTGACATTTCTCACATAATAGTCAAGCAGTCACTTTTCACCGCCCATCCAAGCTTGATAATTCTTACCGCTCCCCTTATATCCACACTGAGGAATAACCTCTGACATGGCTAAGGAGTATGATTATGGGGCTTAAACCTGGTCCAAAACCAATTGCAAAATCAACAGGAAAACCCGATCAACGCAGACGTGATAATAAGGATACACCCGGCAATACCCCAGGACTGAAACCAAGCAAATCAACTGGGAAGTAATCGTTCAAGGGTATGGAGAATTCATCTATACCCTTATCTCATCAAATCAGTCTGCTTTAGCCCGTTTAGTGCCAATAGCAGACATTCTTTATACGGGTGAATTTAATTATAATTACTTAAAGTTGGACTAGCTTGTTCAGGGGGTTAACACGTGGTTAAATATGGGCTGCCGTTAAAATAAGCGTTAGGCTACTCTGAAATTTATCAGTCGTCACGGAGACACTATGAGAATTCCAAATAGTCGTAACCCCAGTTTGATGTCGAGCCTCAATCCAACCCTCACGAGCAGTATCAATCCTCAACTAACTAGCAGCATGAACCCAAAGCTGACGTCAAGCATCAACCCCAAACTTACCCCCATATGCATGTAGATTTTTGGGGGTGTCAGTAGACGTCAGAATACAAGCGAGAGCTGGAAGATGCTGATTATAAGGTTTTTCAGTGAACTGTAGTAGACTTTGAGAGATGCTTGATTGGTGCGATAATAGGAGTCGAACCTACGACCTTCTCATTACGAAAGCAAGCCAACTCCAAAATGAGTACAAAAATGAGTATGCTGAAGATAAATTTTTTTAATAAAAAATTAAATATCAATAAAATATAATTAAAATCACGGCTCAACGTCTAGACGCGTTTAACAATGAGATTTCAAAATCCACGCCACGGCGTGGATTTTTCATTTTAGTCTTTTTTTAAATCCACACCTGTAATTTACTCAGGCATGTTCCAGCCAGTGCCTGAATATTGGGGTTTGCAGTATTCCTTGAAAATCAATCAACCCCGAACAACCAAGTTTCTTGATCAGATTTTGCCTGCTCAGGTAAATCGTTTTTAAGTGCAGGTTCAGCAAGCCAGAAATTTCAGAAATAGTTCGTCCTTCCCCTAATTGCGTTAAGATGTATTTATCCCGTTCAGTCAGGACGATATTTATTTCAGCTTGCTGGTCGTGTTCAGTATCAATGCTGATAATTTCAGCGATAAATTTTTTGATTGAGGCTACGCCACTGTCTACAGGAAGCCTGTAGAATGAAAGTTCATTGAGGTACTGATACAGATGACCATCAATCAGAAGCACCAGCCGATGCGTCCTGAGATCATAGTTTTGTTTTTTTACAGTGTTGAAGTAGTTGATCGTAAAGAAAACAAGACGCACATTCTTATCTTTATACTCTATATCAGCGAGAATATTCTCCAGACCTTGCCTGATAAAAACATCATCAATCCACAAGTATGCTTGTCTGGCGTGTTCCTGAACTGTATTCATCATTTATGACCTCTAAAAAATCACAATTAACCTGACGGGGTTCAGAACGAATAGCTGGTTGAAAGTGACTCATAATCTGCATATAAAGATCGGTTAATATAGCATTCTTCTCATTCTTCAGCTGTGCACTGAGCGCCTGAACAAGAACGTCATCACTGACATAACCCATTTTTAACATCACATTACGCTCTAAGTTCTTGTATAAAGCGCACTGGAAAATATAATTTTCCGGAATTGAATTAATCATATCAAGCCCATAATAATGTAGTCTAAGAATGAGAAGATGCTATGTGTAGTCTTAATTCAAAGTATACAAATACTCAGCACATACTATGGATGCTGGAGCTTCATGATTATATAATAATTTTATTAGACGTCGTCAGCTGTATAGCGCAACACTATTTCCAGTGTTTTTCTGATGATATCAGCCTGAACAACATCTGTTGTCGATTCCAGTGAAGCAATTAGGCTTAAAATGATGTTTTTATTATTAACATTATCGCCAGCTAAAATCACATTTGTTACTGCCTGCCCCAATACAACGGATTCATCTGCTAATAGCTCACCGGCATTACGGAAGTAACTCGACAAAGCCTTATCTGCAATTGCTCTGTGAACATTCATTTCCTGAAGCATAGTCACCTCGCTTGTATAGTATGGAAAATGGTCTCTAATGTAATTTAGGCTTTTTACTGCCACTGAATACACTCTCATCAACAGTTCTTTCCGGTTTGGGGTTCATCCTTGCCGGATTAGAATCTGTGAAATCATGAATTATGCTGTCAATAAGATGTCTACGCCCGGCATCCACTTCACTCGCCTTCATAAGACGTAATTGCTTAATCAATGCGGGTAATGATATTACCGTGTTCATGCGCAAAATCTGTATAACAGCTAAACCTGTAATTTCGTGTTTCAAGCGTTCATGGTCAGTTTTCTTCATAACTACTTCACTACTTTCCCCATTTATATGTTTTAGGGTGTCCCTTTATTCGAAGAGCAGGCCGATTAGGGCATTGTAATGCTTCTGTTCGTCCTCACCAGATGCTTTTTCAAGACGGTTCAAAAGCTTGGCACAAAGTGACTTTCGGCTCAGGTTGCGTCCATCTTTTAGTATCTCAGTGACGATTTCTCCCAATGTTTCCTGCTGCGTAGGAAGATGCGCTTTTGCAAAGTAACGAGAAATTGCGTTTGCGGAATCAGTGAGAACTCTGTGCTGCTGCATATGTTGCTCCTGTAACAAAATGCTGATGAGTATTAAGTTTTATAACAGTAGCAAAGTTGTACCAAAAATGTGTACACGAAGATAAAGCAAATTTTAACATAAAGTGCTATATGATATTTTTCAATGAATTAGAGTGAAAATAAAAAGTACAACACCTCCAGGTACTGTACAGCCTTTGTTTCCCGGGAGCGGTTATGGCGTCTGTATAGCCTTACACGTGTAAATTTATGGTT
>NZ_JAHLQZ010000119.1:0-12604 GCF_018919505.1 Citrobacter sp. S55_ASV_140 | reverse complement strand
GGATAAGCCGGTCATCGCCGCGGTAAACGGCTATGCGTTTGGCGGCGGTTTTGAGCTGGCGCTGGCGGCGGACTTTATTGTCTGCGCGGAAAACGCCAGCTTCGCGCTACCGGAAGCCAAGCTCGGCATCGTGCCTGACAGCGGCGGCGTTTTGCGCCTGCCTAAGCTGTTGCCACCGGCTATCGTCAACGAAATGGTGATGACCGGTAGACGAATGAGCGCCGAAGAAGCGCTGCGTTGGGGGATCGTGAACCGCGTTGTCAGCCAGAGCGAACTGATGGATAGCGCGCGCGAACTGGCGCAACAACTGGTTAATAGCGCCCCGCTGGCGATCGCGGCGCTGAAAGAGATTTATCGTACGACCAGCGAAATGCCGGTAGAAGAAGGCTACCGCTACATCCGCAGCGGCGTACTGAAGCATTATCCGTCGGTACTGCATTCGGAAGATGCGCTCGAAGGACCGCAGGCATTTGCCGAAAAACGCGATCCGGTGTGGAAAGGTCGTTAATGTGACTATGCCGGATAAGGTGTTTACGCCGTCGTCCGGCAAAAAAACCGAGGTACAACCATGAGCTATTACGCCTTTGAAGGACTGATCCCGGTGGTACACCCGGACGCGTTTGTCCATCCCAGCGCCGTGCTGATTGGCGATGTCATCGTGGGTGCCGGTGTTTATATTGGCCCACTCGCGTCATTGCGTGGGGATTATGGGCGCCTGATCCTTAAGGCAGGATCTAATCTGCAGGATGGCTGCATTATGCATGGCTACTGCGATACCGATACCATCGTGCATGAGAACGGCCATATAGGCCACGGCGCTATTTTGCATGGGTGCGTGGTGGGCCGGGACGCATTGGTCGGCATGAACAGCGTGATTATGGACGGCGCAGTGATTGGCGAAGAGAGCATTGTCGCCGCCATGAGTTTCGTCAAAGCCGGATTTCAGGGTGAGGCAAGGCAACTGCTGGTGGGTTCACCTGCGCGAGTACTACGCCAGGTCACAGACCAGGAGCTGCACTGGAAACGCCTCAACACCAAAGAATATCAGGATCTTGCGGTCCGCTGTCGAACGGGGCTATCTGAAACGAAGCCGTTAACCCAGGTCGAAAAAAACCGGCCGCGCCTGAAAGGCACGACGGACGTGAAGCCAAAATCAGCCCAATAATTGATGCCGGATGCGCTGACGCTTATCCGGCCTACACGTCAATCCCCGTTAACGCTGCCATCAGGCAAACTAACCATTAGCGACGCATACTTTTTGACAGCATCATCTGCCATTTCTGCTCACGGTTGAGCTCTGTTGGGGGAACGGCAGACAGTCGCGGCGCTTTCGCCACACTCACTTTTCTTTCCTGCAAATTATGATTCAATCGGCGATAGAGATGAGAATCAATACTCACGACTTTCACCAGACGCTGGCACTGGCAGCCTCGTCCTGCAATCTGGTTAGGGATCATCTTCACTTCACAAACAATTTCCCCAACTTCTGACAGAATATAGGAGAGCGTATTAATTGCTTTACAGTGTTCAATATCAAATTGACGGGAAATCTCCTTGGCAGTGATCCATCGGTCCTCTGCCATCATCCAGTCAGCAATTAACAAATAAAGCGGTCTTTCAACATATTTTTCACACATAAGCACACCATTTCACAAATTAAAAATCTGGCTACGGCCTGTCCAAATTAATAAAAACTAAGCCATATTAAAATTGTGGATATAAAGATAGTATGCGACTTGAATGTTGATTAGTGTGAGCAATATCGTGCTTATTACATTGAAAATGTGGTTAAGGAAACGGACATCTCCAGGAATGACCTGATAGGGTAAAAAAAACGGCTCCTTCTCAGGAACCGTTTCAAATTTATATTGCAGATCCGATTAACGCAAATATCACCGGACCTTCTGTTTATTATTTATTGATCTGCGCGTGCATTTCCTGCACCGAGGTCACCTTCTCGGTGGCATCCGCATTCAGCGCCATGGCCGTTGCGAAACCGCCGTTCAGGGTAGTGTCGTAATGCACTTTGTACTGCAAGGCGCTGCGGCGAATCAGCTTGGAGTCTTCAATCGCCTGACGACCTGCGGTGGTGTTGATAATGTAGGTATATTCGCCATTCTTGATACGGTCCTGAATATGCGGACGACCTTCATGCACCTTGTTCACCAGACGCGGGTTGATACCGGCTTCACCCAGCACAATCGCGGTACCGTGAGTCGCATCCAGCTCGAAGCCCTGTTTTAGCAGCTTAGCGGCCAGGTCCACGACGCGCTCTTTGTCGCCTTCGCGAACCGAGAGCAGCGCACGGCCCTGTTTCTTCATCGTGGAGTTACTGCCCAGCTGTGCCTTGGCGAACGCTTCCGCGAAGGTACGGCCCACGCCCATCACTTCCCCGGTAGAGCGCATTTCTGGCCCTAACAGCGGGTCAACGCCCGGGAATTTGTTGAACGGCAGCACCACTTCTTTCACCGAGTAGTACGGTGGGATAATTTCTTTGGTCACGCCCTGCTCGGTCAGCGATTTGCCAGCCATCACGCGCGCCGCTACTTTCGCCAGCGGTACGCCGGTGGCTTTGGAGACGAACGGTACGGTACGCGCCGCACGCGGGTTGACTTCAATCAGGTAGACTTCGTTGTCTTTCACCGCAAACTGCACGTTCATCAGGCCGCGCACCTGCAGTTCGAAGGCCAGCTTCTGCACCTGCTGGCGCATCACATCCTGAATTTCCTTGCTCAGCGTGTAGGCTGGCAGAGAACAGGCGGAGTCGCCGGAGTGTACGCCCGCCTGCTCGATGTGCTCCATGATGCCGCCAATCAGCACCATTTCGCCGTCGCAGATGGCGTCAACGTCCACTTCGATGGCATCGTCGAGGAAGCGGTCCAGCAGCACCGGCGCGTCGTTGGAGACGCTAACCGCGGTCTGGAAGTAGCGACGCAGGTCGGCTTCGTCGTAGACGATTTCCATCGCGCGGCCGCCCAGTACGTAAGACGGGCGCACCACCAGCGGGTAGCCAATTTCTTTCGCCTTCTCAACCGCTTGTTCAATGGCGGTCACGGTGGCGTTGGCTGGCTGTTTCAGCTTCAGACGGTCAACCGCATGCTGGAAGCGTTCACGGTCTTCCGCGCGGTCAATCGCGTCCGGGCTGGTGCCGATAACCGGTACGCCTGCGGCTTCCAGTTCACGCGCCAGTTTCAGCGGGGTCTGGCCGCCGTACTGCACGATGACGCCTTTCGGCTTCTCGATGCGCACGATTTCCAGTACGTCCTCCAGCGTTACCGGCTCGAAGTACAGACGGTCGGAGGTGTCGTAGTCGGTAGAGACAGTTTCCGGGTTACAGTTGACCATGATGGTCTCGTAACCGTCTTCGCGCAGCGCCAGCGAGGCATGGACGCAGCAGTAGTCAAATTCGATACCCTGGCCGATACGGTTCGGGCCGCCGCCGAGGACCATAATTTTGTCGCGGTCAACGGACGGGTTAGATTCGCACTCTTCTTCATAGGTGGAGTACATGTAAGCGGTATCGGTGGCGAATTCCGCCGCGCAGGTATCCACGCGTTTGTAGACCGGGTGCAGGTTGTAGTGGTCGCGCAGCTTGCGGATTTCCGCTTCGCGCACGCCCGCCAGCTTAGCCAGACGCGCATCGGCAAAGCCTTTACGCTTCAGGTGACGCAGGAAATCAGCGTCGAGGCCGTTGATGCCCACTGCCGCCACTTTCTCTTCCAGGCGCACCAGCTCTTCGATTTGTACCAGGAACCAGCGGTCGATGTTGGTCAGGTTGAAGACACCGTCGACGGAGAGACCGGCGCGGAAGGCATCAGCGATGTACCAGATACGCTCGGCGCCCGCGTCTTTCAGCTCGCGACGGATTTTGGTCAGCGCTTCCGGATCGTCGAGGCTGACTTTCGGGTCGAAGCCGGTGGCGCCCACTTCCAGGCCGCGCAGCGCTTTCTGCAGAGATTCCTGCTGCGTGCGGCCAATCGCCATCACTTCGCCGACGGATTTCATCTGCGTGGTCAGTCGGTCGTTAGCGCCAGCGAATTTTTCGAAGTTAAAGCGTGGAATCTTGGTGACAACGTAGTCGATAGACGGCTCGAAGGAGGCCGGAGTACGGCCACCGGTGATGTCGTTCATCAGTTCGTCGAGGGTGTAACCCACCGCCAGTTTGGCCGCCACTTTGGCAATCGGGAAGCCGGTGGCTTTGGAAGCCAGCGCCGAGGAGCGGGAGACGCGCGGGTTCATTTCGATAACGATCAGACGACCATCTTTCGGGTTCACCGAGAACTGAACGTTGGAACCACCGGTTTCCACACCGATTTCACGCAGTACCGCCATCGAGGCGTTACGCATGATTTGGTATTCTTTGTCGGTCAAGGTCTGCGCTGGGGCGACGGTGATGGAGTCGCCGGTGTGAATCCCCATGGCATCGAAGTTTTCAATCGAGCAGACGATGATGCAGTTGTCGTTCTTATCGCGTACGACTTCCATCTCGTACTCTTTCCAGCCGATCAGCGATTCATCAATCAGCAGTTCGTTGGTCGGAGAGAGATCCAGGCCGCGTTCGCAGATTTCTTCGAACTCTTCGCGGTTATAGGCGATACCGCCGCCGGTGCCGCCCATAGTAAAGGACGGACGGATGATGCATGGGAAGCCAACTTCAGCGGCCACCGCCAGCGCTTCTTCCATGGTGTGCGCAATGCCGGAACGCGCGGTGTCGAGACCGATTTTCTTCATCGCCACGTCGAAACGACGGCGGTCTTCTGCTTTATCAATCGCATCAGCGGTCGCACCAATCATGGTCACGCCGAACTCTTCCAGCACGCCCTGACGCTCCAGTTCCAGCGCGCAGTTCAGCGCGGTCTGGCCGCCCATGGTTGGCAGAACCGCATCCGGACGCTCTTTTTCGATGATTTTGCGTACCACTTCCCAATTGATCGGCTCGATGTAGGTCGCATCGGCCATTTCCGGGTCGGTCATAATGGTTGCCGGGTTAGAGTTCACCAGAATAACGCGGTAACCCTCTTCGCGCAGCGCTTTACACGCCTGGGCGCCGGAGTAGTCAAACTCACACGCCTGACCGATAACAATCGGGCCCGCGCCCAGAATCAGGATACTTTTTATGTCTGTACGTTTTGGCATGGCTTTTATTACTCCTGATTATTTCGCGGACTGACGGTATTGCTCAATAAGCTCGATAAAGTGGTCGAACAGCGGCGCCGCATCATGCGGGCCTGGGCTCGCCTCCGGGTGGCCCTGGAAGCTGAACGCCGGTTTATCGGTACGGTGAATCCCTTGCAGGGTACCGTCGAACAGGGACTTGTGGGTCACGCGCAGGTTGGCTGGCAGCGAGTCTTCATCCACCGCAAAGCCGTGGTTCTGCGCGGTAATCATCACCACATTCTTATCCATGTCTTTCACCGGGTGGTTACCACCGTGGTGACCAAATTTCATCTTGATGGTCTTCGCACCGCTCGCCAGCGCCAGCAACTGATGGCCGAGGCAGATGCCAAATACCGGAATGTCGGTCTGGAGGAATTTCTCAATCGCTTCGATGGCGTAGTCGCACGGGGCCGGGTCACCTGGGCCGTTAGACAGGAAGATACCGTCCGGATTCATCTTCAGAACGTCTTCCGCAGAGGTTTTCGCCGGTACCACCGTCAGGCGGCAGCCGCGATCCACCAGCATACGCAGAATGTTGCGCTTGGCGCCAAAATCGTAGGCCACCACGTGGAACGGCAGCTCTTCTGCAGACTTGGCTTCCGGCAGGTCACCCGAAAGCGTCCAGCTACCCTGAGTCCAGCTGTAGGATTCAGCGGTGGTCACTTCTTTTGCCAGATCCATCCCATTTAAGCCCGGGAACGCTTTGGCTTTTTCTAAGGCCAGTGCAGCATCCAGATTATCACCTGCAATGATGCAGCCGTTCTGAGCACCCTTCTCGCGCAGCAGTCGCGTCAGCTTACGGGTATCGATATCGGCAATCGCCACAATATTATGGCGCTTGAGGTAAGAAGAGAGGTCTTCGGTGTTGCGGTAGTTGCTGGCAATCAGCGGCAGGTCGCGGATGACCAGGCCTTGCGCATGTACCTGAGAAGATTCTGCATCGGCTTCATTGGTGCCGACATTACCGATATGAGGATAAGTAAGAGTGACGATTTGGCGGGAATAGGAAGGATCAGTGAGGATTTCTTGATAACCGGTCATTGAAGTATTGAAAACGACTTCCCCAACCGCCGAACCTGTTGCCCCTATGGCCCGACCGTGAAACTGGGTTCCGTCTTCCAGAACCAATAGCGCTGACTTAATCAAAACACCCTCCAGAGAATATTCACTCACTTTATTTGCATATTAATTCATTAACACCTCATGAATCAATGCAAATTTGCTTACCTATGGATTTCTGGCAAACGGCGGCATTCTAGAGATAGCCCACGTAAAAGTCTACCCAAAAGGGCAATTTTTATTATTATTTTACGCCACTGGGATAAATCACTCGATTTAACAGGCAAAAAGATCAGCTAACTCAGGGTGGAAAACGCTTGCGGTAGATAAAGAGTGTAAAAACGGGAGCAGCGAGAGAAAAAAGTGGACCACTTGGTCAAAATTTACATTCAGATAACAGAATGAAGCATAAAAACATATATAAACATCAGCTTAGATAAAAAATAAAACCAAAAGCCAAAAAATTAAAGGGCAATAAAATATTGCCCCATGTAATCAAATAATTATGATTACCATAACCACATCACGAAGGGTAATAAAATCTATAAACTGCGTAAATCAAGTACATCTTTCATATCAAAAAGACCATTTGACTTAGATTTCAGCCAAACCGCCGATCGCACTGCGCCATTGGCAAAAGTCATGCGGCTGGACGCTTTATGGGTGATTTCAATACGCTCGCCAATATCGGCAAACATCGCGGTATGTTCGCCGACAATGTCACCGGCGCGTACGGTCGCAAAACCAATAGTGCCCGGCACACGCTCGCCGGTATAACCTTCACGCGAGTAGACAGCGCAGTCTTTCAGATCTTTATCCAGCGCCCCGGCGATCGCCTCACCCATCGCCAGCGCGGTCCCCGATGGGGCGTCCACTTTGTGGCGGTGATGCGCTTCGATAATCTCAATATCGGTATAGTCCCCCATCACTTTTGCTGCTTTCTCAAGCAGTTTCAGCATGACGTTAACGCCGACGCTAAAATTCGCAGCGAAGACGATAGCAATCTCCTGCGCGGCATCGTGAATAGCCTGTTTACCGGCATCATCGAACCCGGTGGTACCAATCACCATTCCCTTACCGTGCTGGCGGCAAAACGCCAGATGCGTCAGCGTACCTTCCGGTCGCGTGAAATCGATGAAAACATCGAAATCATCTTTCACCGCCTCAAGGCTGCTTTGTACGGTAACACCCGTTTTCCTGGCTCCCGCTAACTCTCCGGCATCGCTTCCCAGTAAGGAAGAGCCTTCGCGCTCCAGCGCCGCGCCAAGCTGTACGCCATCCATGCCAAGTGTGGCCTGAATCAACTGACGCCCCATGCGTCCTCCGGCTCCCGCGATGGCAACGCGGATTTGTGCATCATGCATAGCTATTCTCTTTTGTTAATTTTGCGTAAATCGTTTTCAGAGTAACCAGCACGCCCGGAGGCCGCTAGCTGAAAACACCCATAATTAGAATTTAATGATAAACAGAGGGGAATATCAGTAAAAGACATGATTCATCCCGCAGGATGAATCATTGCTGGAGCACTGGAAAGAAGTCAAACTAACTCAGTATGGCGCAAGGTGATGGGAAAACGATGGAAAACCGAGCAGAAACCAGCCAAGCTGCGTAGATATTTTCGCGAGTACGGTTTTATGGCACGAGCGTGTAGGTGACGATCATCTGCCCTTTTTTCATCTTCACCTGAGTAATCGTCACTTGCCCAATGTCGGATAAACGCGCAACATGCGTACCCCCGCAAGGGTAAGCGGGCAGCTCACCGAACCCGACTTCGCGCAAACCGCCGTCGAATGTCACCCGGCGAGGAAGATCCTCCGCCTGCCAGGCGTTGATTTTCGCCAGCAGTGAGGCGCCGTCCGGCAGCGTACTGCTGCCTTTTGCGGAAAACGTAATCCGCCCTTCGCCAGGCCAGTGGTGCGCTTTTACCGGTTGCCATCCGTACTCTGTACCCGCCAACCCGATAAGGTGCCCCGCAGAGTGCAGCCGCGCATGCAGCTGACGCTGTGTCGCATCAACTCTCAGGCTGATTACGCCAGGCGCAATCGGTGTCGCCACGATATGCAGCACATCGTCATCACGCACGATCACCGTCTCGACGGGGATCTCATCAATCCAGCCAGCATCCGCGGGTTGCCCACCGCCCTGTGGGTGAAATAGCGTGCCATCCAGCACCACCGCATAGCCTCCTTCCGCTCGCGCTGTACAGCTCATCACCGTGGCCTGGCCTTCGGTGTTATCACAAGTGTAATAAAGACGTTCGGTCATGATTGCTCTCCTCTTGATAGGAAGAGTATATTCACTTTACTGACGGAGATAATCCTGCGCCGGTTCAATGCATCTTTGCCTGGTACGCACAAATGAACCCTAACCTTCTTCCTGACCTTGCCACCTTTGTGTTGATTATCGACCAAGGGAGCTTCTCTGCCGCCGCCAAAGTCTCAGGTGCTACGCCTTCCGCTATTAGCCGCAGCGCATCACGCCTCGAGAAGGCACTGGGCAGCAAACTGCTGCACCGTACGACGCGCAAGCTGGCGCTTAGCGAAACGGGCAAAATAGTGTATGCGCACGCGCAGGAAATGCTGCATGCGGCGCAAATGGCTGTCGACTCAGGCAGCAGTCGACAAGCCATCGCGCAGGGGCAACTGACCCTCAGCGTGCCGAAAGCGGTGGGGCGATTTGTCATTCATCCACTGATGGCCGAATTCTTTACGCGCTACCCACAGGTGGACGTCCGCCTTCGGCTGGAAGACCGTTATATGGATTTAATCGACGACGGCGTCGACCTTGCGCTGCGCATCAGTCAGTCGCCCTCCCCGGGCCTGTATGGGAAACCACTGATGCCGGTCAGCCATGTGATATGCGCAACCGCTGCGTACCTACGCGAGCACGGTACGCCAGAGCACCCGCAGGCACTGCGTGAACATAGCTGTATCAGCCTTGGCGAGACCCCTGCGGATTCACGCTGGAAGTTTCGCCGCGGTGAACGTGTGGAGACCATTCAGACTCACGGTCGCTACGCCGCCAACCATACCGGCGTACGTCTGGATGCGGTGAAAAATAACCTCGGAATCGGCAGCCTGCCGCTGTTCACCGCCCGCGCGGCACTCTCCAATGGCGAGATTGTCCAGGTACTGCCGGAATGGGAATTTATCAGCGACTACAGCGGGGAACTGTGGCTACTATGGACGCGCAATCAACATATGCCCGCCAGAATGCGGGCGATGATTGATTATCTCGGCGAAAAGGTACCGCTACACAACACCTGATTATGGCGCCAGCGCCAGCACCTCTGCCACCCACTGCTGGAACCCCTCAACGTCAAGATCCAGTGCAACCTGGGCATTTGCCGGATGCCCCAAACGCCCTTCAATATCCACCACCGTGGTACCCGAGGTATATTCCCCCTGAGTTTCCACCGCCACGAAGCACGGCTGCAGGGTAAAGAGTTCCGGGCGCACCAGCCAGGCAATCGCGCACAGATCATGCATCCGCAGTCCTGTATTCATACTGCCGCTGCGGTAATGGCTAAATAGTGCGTGCAGCATGCTGCCGGTCTTATTGAGCGCGGGAAGCGTCGCCAGATACTCCGGCGTCAGCATGGCCTGATTAGTGACATCCAGCCCACACATCACGATCTCCAGCCCGCTCTGGAAAACTTTCGCGGCGGCCTCGGGATCGATAGCAATATTAAATTCGGCATTTGGCGTAAAGTTCCCGCGCCCGGCTGAGCCGCCCATAATCACCAGACGGTGAATATTGAATATGCATTCAGGATAATGGGTCAGCAGCAGCGCAATGTTGGTCAGCGGACCAATCGCCACCAGCGTCACGGGCTGCGGGGCATGCATCAGCGCGTCACGAATAGCCTGGAAGGCGGGTTTTGCCATCGCCTGTCGGTCGTGTTCGACAAATTCATACCCTTCCATACCGGACTCGCCGTGCACGGAAGCAGCATCACGCAGCGGCCGCACCAGCGGCATTGATGCCCCTTGCGCCAGCGGAATATCCGCATTCCAGAAGTGCAGCAACTGCAACGCATTGCGGGTGGTTTTTTCCACCGAAACATTGCCTGCTACCGTGGTCATGAGTTGCAGATCCAGCTCAGGGGCAAACAGCGCGGCGGCAATAGCGGCGGCATCATCAATGCCGGGATCGGTATCAAGAATGATCGGTAAGCGCATGGTTTCTCCATAAAAAATGCCAGACGTTAAGTCTGGCATCTTCTCATAATCGTATCGTGAAAGACTTACTCTACTTCACGAACATCCACACGCAGCTCTTTGGGCACTTCGAAAACAATATTTTCTTCACGGCCTTCCAGTGGGATAGCCTCTCCACCGCCAAGTTCCTGCAGGCGAGCGATCACGTTTTGCACCAGGATATCCGGCGCCGAGGCTCCGGCCGTCACGCCTACGCACTTAGCGTCTTTTACCCACGTTTCCTGGATGTCGGTCGCATCGTCAATCAAATACGCCGCTTTCCCCATTCGCTGGGCCAGTTCAGCCAGACGGTTAGAGTTAGAGGAGTTTTTCGAGCCGACCACCAGCACCACATCAGCCTGTTCCGCCAGCGCGCGAACCGCTTCCTGACGGTTGGTGGTGGCATAACAGATATCGTCTTTGCGCGGCCCGACAATTTTCGGGAAGCGTTGGCGCAGCGCGTCAATGACGTCAGAAGTGTCGTCAACGGAAAGCGTGGTCTGTGTCATGAAGGACAATTTACCTTCATTCTTCACGGTCAGTTTCAGTACATCTTCCGGTGATTCAACCAGATACATCCCCCCCTGTGGGTTACTGTACTGGCCCATTGTGCCTTCGACTTCCGGGTGCCCGGCGTGACCAATCAGAATTGACTCTTCACCGCGACGGCTGGCGCGCGCCACTTCCATATGCACTTTGGTGACTAACGGACAGGTGGCGTCGAAAACCGTGAGATCACGACCTTTGGCTTCGTTACGTACCGCCTGAGAGACACCGTGGGCGGAGAAGATCAGGATCGCGCCGTCAGGCACTTCACTGATTTGCTCAATAAAAATAGCGCCGCGCTCGCGCAGGCTATCCACCACATAGCGGTTATGCACCACCTCATGACGGACATAAATCGGTGCGCCATAAATAGCCAGCGCGTTTTCTACAATGCTGATAGCGCGGTCTACGCCAGCGCAAAAACCGCGCGGGTTAGCCAACAGGATCTGCATTTTACGCCTCCAGTACTGGTTCGACTTCCAGCACTTCAATATCAAAATGAACGGTATGCCCGGCCAGCGGATGGTTGAAATCAACCGTGATCGAGTCACCGTTGATTTCACGAATCACGCCAGGCATCTCACTGCCGTCCATTGCGGTAAAGAGCATAATAGCGCCAATTTCTGGCTCGCCCGCGTCCATAAATTCCCGACGCGAGAAATACTGAATCAAGTCCGGGCTTGGCACGCCAAAGGCGGCATCCGGCTCCAGGGAAAAAGTGGTTTTATCACCCTCTTTTAGCCCCAGCAGGTGTTGTTCCAGTCCTTCAGACAGAGAACCATCGCCCAGGCGAAACAGCGCAGGCTTGCCGTTATTGCGGGTTGACTCTGCGGTGGAGCCATCGTCGAGCTTAAGGGTGAAGTGCACCAGCACCGCACTGTTACTCTGTACTGATTTAGACATGCAGGTTGCTCTTTAAAATTGCTGCCGCCTGTTTGCCCGGTGGCGCTACGCTTACCGGGCCTACAAGGTTCGCGATAGATTGTAAGCCGGATTAGCATAGCGCCATCCGGCATTTTTTTATGCGGCTTTTTTCTCTTTCGACGGTAAGAAGCCTTCGAGAACAATCAATGCCGCGCCGATACAGATTGCCGTATCAGCCAGGTTGAATGTCGCGAAATGCCAGTCGCCAACGTAAAAGTCAATCATATCAACCACGAAGCCGTGCCACAGGCGATCGAACAGATTGCCCAGCGCACCGCCAATGATTAACGCATACGCGATGTTGTTCAGCTTCTGCGTCGCCTTCGAGCGATACATCATCACCATCAGGATGACGCAGATACCAATAGCGATACCGGCAAAAAACCAACGTTGCCAGCCGCCGCTGTCGGCTAAGAAGCTAAACGCCGCGCCATAGTTTCGCGCGTAGTGCAGATTAAGCGACGGGAACAGCGATACCGTATCCCCCAGAGCAAAATTCTGGAGGATCAGGTACTTGCTGCCTAAATCGATAATCAGCACGACTACCACCAGCCACAGCCAGCGTAGCCCTGTTGAACAAATAGGCTTACTCATCAGGCAAACTTACGTTGTTCGCCATCACCGGCGATGTTGCTGACACAGCGTCCGCAGATATCTGCATGTTCCGCCACCTGTCCGACGTCGGTAGTGTAATGCCAGCAGCGCGGGCACTTCTCACC
>NZ_JAHLQZ010000118.1:0-12702 GCF_018919505.1 Citrobacter sp. S55_ASV_140 | reverse complement strand
CGGTACGGATCAGATACAGATACCAGGGTGTCATTGTCACCATCGACGTGATAATTTTCAGGCCTACAGTATAAAAGAGAACAGAAATGGAAACACTGACTGCGGTGACCCGCTGGCTGGCAAAACAGCACGTCGTAACCTGGTGTGTACACCAGGATGGTGAATTGTGGTGCGCTAATGCGTTTTACCTGTTTGATGCGCAAAAGGTGGTGTTCTATGTGCTGACCGAAGAGAAAACGCGTCATGCTCAGATGTCCGGGCCACGTGCGCCTGTTGCCGGTACGGTAAACGGCCAGCCCAAAACGGTAGCCCTGATTCGCGGCGTACAGTTTAAAGGGGAAATCCGCCGTCTTGAGGGGGAGGAGAGCGACGTTGCGCGTAAAGCGTATAATCGCCGCTTCCCGGTGGCCAGAATGCTGTCCGCACCCGTGTGGGAAATTCGGCTGGATGAAGTCAAATTTACGGACAACACGCTGGGCTTTGGCAAAAAAATGCTCTGGCTACGAGACTCACGCCCCGAGAATACGTAATGCCTCACGGTTAAACGCTGGCAGGTCATCCGGTGTTCTGCTGGTTATCAGCTGATCGTTATCATTCACCATTTCCTGATCGTAAAATTCGGCGCCCGCGTTTTTTACGTCAATGATGATAGGTTTCACGGCGGTAAGTTTACGGCCACGAATGACATCCGCGCTGATCAGCAACTGTGGACCGTGGCAAATAGCAAACACCGGTTTGCCGCTGTTAACGAAATCCCGGGTAAAGGTCACGAAACGATCGTCCCCGCGCAGGTAGTCCGGCGAGTGACCGCCTGGCAGTAGCAGGGCGTCAAAATCGGCAGGGCGCACATCCTCGATCGCTTTGTCGATGGTGACGCTGGCTTCTCCTTTTTTCCCCTTCACCGTTTTGCCTGCCTGTTTTTCAATGGTGATGACTTCATGTCCGGCCTGGCGAAATTCTGCTGCTGGTGATGTAAATTCTGAATCTTCAAACTCATCAGTGATTAAAACGGCAATCTTCTTGCTCATGTTTCCTCCGTTGAGTTGGTTGCGAATGAGGCAGAATTTCCATGTTGGCGGATAATTACCTCATGAACTATTAAGTCTGGTCGCTAAGGCTGAGAGTGCAAGACGGACAAATCTGTAAAGGAGCGAGGATGAGTCAGGTGTTAATAACAGGCGCAACGGGGCTGGTAGGCGGAAATTTGCTGCGTATGCTGCTTAATGAACCCCGGGTCAACGCCATTACGGCGCCGACGCGTCGACCGCTGGCTGATACGGTTGGCGTTTATAATCCCCATGATCCGCAGCTAACTGATGCTCTGGCGCAAGTCACCGATCCGGTCGATATCGTTTTTTGTTGTCTGGGAACCACCCGGCGTGAAGCCGGCTCGAAAGAGGCGTTTATCCACGCTGACTATACGCTGGTGGTGGACACCGCCCTGACGGGACGCCGGTTAGGCGCCCAGCATATGCTGGTGGTGAGTTCGATGGGCGCGAATGCGAATTCACCGTTTTTTTATAACCGGGTGAAAGGGGAAATGGAGCAGGCGTTAATCGCGCAGAAATGGCCGCGCCTGACGATTGTCCGACCTTCGATGCTACTGGGGGAACGGGATAAACAGCGGACGAATGAGAAGTTTTTAGCGCCGTTGTTCAGGCTGCTGCCGGGTAACTGGAAGTCGATTGAAGCGCGTGATGTTGCACGGGCAATGCTGGCAGAAGCGCTGGCGCCAGGAGATGAGGGCGTTACGATCCTGACCTCCTCCGAGCTACGCGAAAGGGCAAAATAAAATGCCGGGTGGCGCTGACGTTTATCCGACCTACAAACGATGACGTCCTGTAGGCCGGATAAGACGCTTATGCGTCGCTATCCGGCATCGGTATTACTTAATAAACGTAAAGGCCGTCGTGACGCGTTTCACGCCGCTTACCCGGCTGGCGATATCCGCCGCCGCCTTCGCTTCACGTTCAGTAACCAGGCCCAGCAGGAACACTTCCCCGTTCTCGGTGGTGACTTTCACGTTAGAGGATTTCACCTGATCGCTGGTCAGCAACTGGGAACGTACTTTGGTGGTGATCCAGGTATCGTTGGACGCATCGCCCAGACCGATTGGCTGGCCCTGACGGATCTCATTAAAGACCTCAGTGGTACCTTCTACGCCCATTGCAATCTGTTTTGCCCGCGCAGACAGCTCGCTATTTGGTGACTGACCGACCAGCAGAACCTTGCCCTGATACGCGCTAACGTTGATACGCGCTTCTTTCTTGATCTGGGCATCTTTCGACAACGCCGTATTGACGCGTAATTCCAGGGTTCCGTCGTCTACCTGAGTGCCGACACTACGCGGATCCGTCGCGGCTTTAGTCCCGACGGCTGCGGTTCCGACCACGGCGGCAGCTACACAGCCTTGCAGCAGCAGTGCAGCGATAATCACAGCAAGCGGCGAAAATGCCTTCATGTGTACTCCTTAATCATCCTGGTGAGGAAAAAGCGTGTTATCGATGAGATCGCAAAGGCAGTTGACCGTAAGCATATGCATTTCCTGAACGCGGGCGCTGTGGTGTGAAGGAATGCGGATTTCAACATCCTGCGGCCCCAGCAACCCGGCCAGCTCCCCTCCGTCATACCCGGTCAGCGCGACGATTGTCATGTCGCGGGTCACGGCGGCTTCAACGGCTTTCACGATATCGCGGCTATTACCACGCGTAGAGATTGCCAGCAGAACATCACCTGCATGTCCCAGCGCACGGACTTGTTTTGCATAAACTTCGTCGTGCAGGCGATCGTTGGCAATCGCAGTTAAGACCACATTATCAGTATTTAGTGCAATAGCAGGTAAACTTGGCCGTTCCGTTTCAAAACGATTGATCATGCTGGCAGCAAAATGCTGTGCGTTGGCAGCGGACGTCCCATTACCACAACAGAGAATTTTGTTGCCATTGAGCAGGGACTGAACCAGCGTCATGGCTGCACGGGAGATCGCATCCGGGAGCGCTTCAGCCGCAGCTATCTGAGTTTGAATGCTTTCTGTAAAGCAGACTTTAATTCTATCTAACACGCTAATCCTTAAGAACCAGGCTCTGAATCTTCAACTATGAGCGGTCGTTGAACGCGTCTTGAAACCACTCAACATCATTTCCGGTGAAGGCTAACACATCGAACCGGCAATCCACAGTATCAAAACTCCCATTGTGGCGCGCAAGCCACAAGCGGGCGGTCTGTAATAATTTGTGTTGTTTGCTCCGGGTCACACTCGCCGCCGCGCCGCCAAACTGGGCTGAACGCCGGTAGCGAACTTCAACAAATACGGTGGTGTTGCCTTCACGCATTATCAGGTCGATTTCGCCGCCACGTTCACGCACGTTGGCGGCGATGAAATGCAGTCCCTTGCTGTGCAGCCAGTCACGCGCAACAGCTTCCCACGCGTCACCGGTCTGTTTACTCGTTAACTGGCGGGGACGACCTGTCCTTGCTGGTATTTGAGCCATGATAACTTCCTGTTAATCACACAATCCTGATTTGCGGTTAATGCGCCAGTGTTGCCGTTAATTTCGAAGCCCTGCACCTGACGCATTTGCGAGAAGTGGTTGGCAAGCGACCAGGCATCGACACCCATCGCGTACATACGCGCCAGCGAGTAGTCGTTACGCACCGCGCCAAGCGCCTGCTGCATGAGAGGCATGTTAGCGCCTGCCAGCATTGGGATTTCGCTGTACTGCAAGCCTTCCATTTCCAGACGGAAGTCCGGGCCAGCGGTTCCCTGCGCGCTACGGGAGCTGGCATACAGCGTTGCTCCGCTCTGGCTGCCGTTACGCATGGCGATCATCGGTTTAATAAAGGCGATTTCTTCCGGCGTCGCCAGAATATACACGGCGTCAACACGGCCACCGCCCCCGGTGATTTGCGCATCGGTGGGCGCTGCCGGAATCGTCAGACCGCCAATCGTCACGCCAGGCTGCGCAGGTACAGAAGAGGCTACCGGGCTGCCCGTCAGGGAAATACCAGCGCCGCCGTTGACACCCATTTTCAGCTCAGCCGTGGAGCCGAACTTCTGCTGCAGCACTACGCCGCCGCCCAGTTTTTGCCATTCCTGCGCAAAAGCATTAGCCACGCGATCGCCTAACGAACTGCGTGGGATCAACAGCAGCGGCGTCTGTTTGCCTTGATCGCGGATGTGGCGTGCGGCATCGCGCGCTTCATCTTCTGGCGACAGGGCAAAGTAACAAACATTCGCCAGATTCTGTACGGACTCAGGCTGGTTAAGCGCCAGGACGTTTAATGGCGTATTGCTTTTCATCAGCTCTTCAACATTATTCTTCAACAGCGGGCCTACCACGATGCTGGCGCCATCCTGCTGAACCTGGGCCAGGATCTGGTTCAGCGGCTGCGATGAGGTGTCGTAGATTTTCAACTCAGCGGACGGATTTGCCGGCGCGCTGGCGATCGTTGGTTGTGCTGGTGCGGTTGGCTGTGGGGCTGTAGCTTCTGGCTGCGCAGGCGTCTCGTTGGTCAGATCGCTTACTGACGCCTGAGAAGGGCTGGCAACACCGTCAGTCGTTTGCGGCTGATCCGTGGTCGTCACAGCAGAGGCATCCGCAGCAGGCGCGGCGGTAACAGGAGCGGCTACCGGCTGAGTGCCCATGTTTTTCGCGGCTTCAAAGCCTTGCTGAATAGTACGACCAAATACAGCGGCCTGACCGTTCAGCGGCAGCAGCAGGGCAATCTTGCTGGTGGAAGCTGGCTTAAAGCTCTGCACGTTAACCAACTGCGTTGGCAGCAGTTTTGCTCCCGGGTTTTGCGGGTAACGTTTTTGCCAGTCGGCAATACCGGCTTTCATCATGTCCGGGTCGTTACGGTTATCGAACCAGACGCGCTGGAGGTCCAGCCAGCCTTGCAGTACGTTTTCATCCGCATTGATGACCAGCGTCTGCGCTTGCTCCTGGGTCATGGACGACAGCGCCTGCCAGGTTGCATCGATGTTTTTCTGTTTAGCGTTCGCGGCAAGCAGTGGTTCCTGGGCGATCAGGGCGCGCAGCAGCGACAGCGACGGGCGACCCTGATTGGCGTCGATTTGCGCCTGCCAGTAACGCGCCTGCTGGTTTTGGTCGAAATCGGCGGGCGTGAGTTTATCCAGCAGGGCCTGGGCTCCCGCGACATCTTTCTGCGCGAGCTTGATCTCGACGGCCAGCAGTGACTGCTCACGACGCTGGGCATCGTTTAGTTTCTGCGGTAACTGGTTGAACAATTCGATAGCCTGCTGGCTCTTGCCTTCTTTCAGCAGTGCACGAATGGCGAGTAATTGCCAGTTGGTCTTGCTATCATCTGAACTTTGCTGCATCTGTTGCAGATAAAAGCCGGAATCAGCCTGCGCAGTGCCCTGCATATAGGCTGCACTCTGGTCTGGCGCCTGGGTGCCACAGCCTGCGAAAATCAATGCTGCCAGAATGACTGGTAGCGCGCGCGCGGCTTTCAAACGAGAAAATGTTGAGGGTACCATACTGTATCCAGTGATATTTTTTTACGCAATGCTCAATATTAAATCGGCAATACGGACGACACAATGAAACAACACGAATCGGCGGATAATTCTCAAGGCCAACTCTTTATTGTACCTACTCCTATCGGAAATTTGGCTGATATTACCCAACGAGCGCTCGAAGTTTTACAAGCCGTTGATTTAATTGCCGCTGAAGACACCCGTCATACAGGATTATTGTTACAACACTTCGCGATTAACGCCCGTTTGTTTGCCTTACACGATCACAATGAGCAACAAAAAGCCGAGACGCTGGTGGCAAAGCTCAAAGAGGGGAAAAACATTGCGCTGGTTTCTGATGCCGGAACGCCGCTGATTAACGATCCGGGCTACCATCTGGTGCGCACCTGTCGCGAAGCAGGTATCCGCGTGGTGCCGCTGCCTGGCCCGTGTGCGGCGATTGCCGCGCTGAGCGCTGCCGGTCTGCCGTCTGACCGTTTTTGCTATGAGGGTTTTCTGCCTGCCAAATCGAAAGGCCGCCGCGATGCGATGAAAGCCATTGAGGCAGAACCGCGTACGCTTATTTTTTATGAATCCACTCACCGTTTACTGGATAGTCTGGAAGATATGGTCGCCGTCTGGGGAGAATCCCGTTATGTGGTGCTGGCGCGCGAACTGACCAAAACCTGGGAAACCATACACGGCGCGCCGGTCGGCGAACTACTGGCGTGGGTCAAGGAAGATGAAAACCGTCGTAAGGGCGAAATGGTGCTGATTGTCGAAGGGCATAAAGCGCAGGAAGATGACCTCCCGGCTGATGCGCTGCGTACGCTGGCGTTGTTACAAAAAGAGCTGCCGCTGAAGAAAGCGGCGGCGCTGGCAGCTGAAATTCACGGCGTGAAAAAGAATGCGCTGTATAAGTACGCGCTGGACCAGCAGGGGGAGTAAGAGTGAGCACCTACCAACCACCTTTCGTCGTCACTCCATTGATCCTTAATCAAGTCATTGAAATTGGTGAGTTGATGGGGCATTGGGCCGCGATGGCTGGTAGGGCATCTCCTCTTTTGCACAAAGAAAATCGTATTCGCACCATTCAGGCCTCTTTAGCGATTGAGCATAATTCATTGACTACAGAACAAGTCACCGCTCTGATGGAAGGAAAACGTATTCTGGCTCCTGCTAAAGACATACAGGAAGTGAGAAATGCGATTCTGGCCTATGAAAAGATGTCGGAATGGAAAAGTGAACAATTATCCGACCTTTTACAAGCACATCGGGTCCTCATGCTCGGTCTGGTCGATAACCCGGGCCAGTTACGTGCCGGCAATGTTGGTGTTTACAGGGAAAAGCAGCTTATTCACATGGCTCCGCCAGCCTCACAAGTTTTACGTTTGATGAATGATTTACTGGGCTGGTTAAAAACGACAGAGCTTCACCCGCTGATTGCTGGCGCTGTTTTTCATTATGAATTTGAATTTATTCATCCTTTTGCCGACGGTAATGGACGGATGGGACGGCTGTGGCAGACATTAATCCTGCGTGAGTGGCGATCGGAATTGGCGTGGTTACCCGTAGAGACACTGATCCACTACCAACAGGACCGCTATTACCAGGTGTTAGGGCAGTGCGATCGGCAAAGTAGCTGCACGCCATTTATAGAGTTTATCCTGGAAAACATCATCTCTGCTTTGCAGGAGGGATTGGGAAAACCATCAACCCTGTCGGAAGAAATGTCGGAAGAAATGTCGGAAGAAATGTCGTCTGATTTACTGGATATAGAAAAACGTATTCTACAAATCTTGTCGAATCAGCCGGGCAGATCTGCCAAAAGTATCGCTGATGAGTGTGAAATTTCAGCCCGCACCGTAGAGCGCTATCTGAAAGCGTTGCAGCTAAAAGGCAAACTGCAACGCGTTGGCGCGACAAAAGGGGGGATATGGAGGGTGCTGTAAATTTTTATTTATCAGGATATTGTGAGCCATCAATCAGACTACTCACATTACGGTGCAGTCATAAAAATGAATCAGGAATAGTTGTAGTGACGGTGGCGGCCTGGTCGTTTTCTACCGCATTGTGCTTCGCTTTAGCTGCTATCAGTAGCAAGATCTCTTTAGCATTCAGGATGTCCTTCTACCCAGGCGTATGTCGCGAATCACACGATGAGCAGCCGTTTTTAACATGTCATGATGGTGTGTATCCCGCCTAATTATTCGAACAATGAGCGCTACCTGACAACACGCAGATAGCACTCGCGCAGAATATAATGATGGTCACGATAATTCGCAGGTAGCCATCAATTTGTTTGCTGAACCACAGACATTAATTTTACTCCGCACCACTTCTTTCATCGCATCCATACCGACCCGCATGTAATAGCGGGGATCGTTGCCCTGCGGATTTTCTGCAAACCATGCTTTGACCGCGTCGGCAAAGGCGATTTTCAGTTCGGTGGCCACGTTAACTTTGCATATTCCCAGTTCGATTGTGCGGCGGACGTAGTCGTCAGGAACATCGCTTGCGCCATGTAGCACCAGCGGAATATCCACCACTTCACGGATTTCCCCTAAACGCTGGAAATCGATTTTTGGCGTTTTAGTATACAAACCGTGTGCCGTGCCGATGGCAACAGCCAGGCTGTCGACGCCGGTACGTTCGACAAACCGTTTCGCTTCCTGCGGGTCGGTCAGGAAGGCGCTTTCGGCATCCACGCTCATATCATCTTCAACGCCGCCGAGGCGGCCCAGCTCAGCTTCCACGCTGCAATCTTTGGCATGGCAAAAATCCACAACGGATTTCACCAGCTTGACGTTTTCTTCAAACGGGAAGTGGCTGCCATCAATCATGGCGCTGCGCACCCCGGCATTCACCTTACGGCGGATATCGTCCAGCGATTCATGGTGGTCGAGGTGCAGCGCCAGCGGCATGCCGTAGCTGGTGGAATAAGCGCTGCACAGCGCATAAATCTCTTCCAGCGCGATATGTTTAAACGTACCCGGCGTTCCGGCAAGGATCACCGGCGATTGCATTTCATCGCACACTTCCAGGATCGCCTGGATCGTTTCGGCGTTATGGATGTTAAAGGCCGGTACGGCATAGCCTTTTTTTTGCGCATCCTGCAGGAGGTATTTTGTAGAAATAATGCTCATAAAACGATCCTTTTAGGCGTTCCAGGGATGAATAACAACGCCCTGTACGACGCGGTTCACGGTACCGCTGGCAGAAGGCGTATCTGGCGTATTACCGATACTGATTGACTGTGTCAGGGCAAAGACCTGCGCATACATCAGGAAGCAGAACGCCAGTTCCATATCATTGAAGGTGCGGGCAGGCGGCAGCAGGATATGCGGACCGGCTTCAATCACGTCATCGGTTTGTGCGGCAATCGCGACTACCCGCAGCGCCTGCCGATCGCGGCGTAACTCAGCTAACAGATCAAGATCGTATTGGCGTGTATAGGGGTGGCTGGAAACAAAGACCACTACCAGCGTTTCGTTATCAACCAGCGATTTTGGCCCATGACGAAAACCGGTCGGCGAATCATAGAATGCCGCCAGTTTACCCGCTGTCAGTTCCAGGACTTTCAGTGCCGATTCACGCGCGGCTCCCTGTAACCCACCGCTACCGAGGTAGACGATCCGTTTCCATGGCGCGTTGCCGAATACGCCGTCGCTGAAATCACCCAGTGATGTCAGGATCGTCTGGCAACGATCGGCCACGTCGCGGAAGGTCTGGCTGTTGATTTTTTGCGGGGCGAATACCGCCAGGCAACTGGCCATCATGGTGGTAATACTGCTGGTCATGGCGAAGCCACGGTCATGCGTTTCAGCAGGCATTAACAGTGCAAAGGCATTGTCGCTTGCGACGGCGTTTTGATACAGGCTACCTGCTTCGTTACAGGTAATTGGCAGGTGATAACACTCAGGTACAAACTGATTAGCCAGTTCCACAGCCGCAACGCTTTCGGGGCTGTTACCTGAGCGAGCGAAAGAAACCAGCAGCAACGGATGTGCGGGATTCAGATAATCCATCGGATTGGTGACCAGATCGGTGGTCGGCACGGCGCTGATGTTTTTTCCGGTTTGGCTTGCCAGCCACGGAGCAATAATGTCGCCGATAAATGCGGAAGTACCCGCCCCGGTCAGTACGATCCGCAGATCGTTTTTGCGCAACAATGGCGCGAGAAAGCTATCAATGGCGGATCGAATATTATCGATATTAGCGAGAGAGCGGATCCAACTAGCGGGTTGCTGACGGATCTCTTCTTCTGTCCAGGTGCCCGTCGACGCGTGAGCAGGGGTGTAGGTTTCTGGCATAACTTAAGTCCTTAGTCTCGTAAATTCCACATAAGACGCTGGCAAAATGTCGCTATCTTTCGTTTCGTTTCACTTGTTCATATGATCGATTGATTAAAATCTATATGAAAGAAAGTGAAAGTTCAATGATGCAAAATGAAATAAAACGAAATTTGTGATCGTGAGAACGAAGACTGTAATTATCTTGTTGATCTTTAAAGAATCTCTTGCAGATTGTGCGGATCAAAATTTTATAAGCGAAAGGAAAAGAAAGGCCCGGCGATCAAAGACCGCAGGCCAATACGAGACAAAATGAAAGGTCTAAAGGGGGAGAGCCTGACCCTGAATCCAGATCTGCTGCAAATGCAGGCCGCTATTGAGGGCGATAATGTCGGCATATTTACCCACCGCTAACGATCCGCGTTGGCGATCGATTCCCAACAGGCGAGCAGGATGGAGCGAAGCCATGTGGATCGCCTCTTCAGAGGTAATCCCGGTGAACTCGACCATATTACGTACGGCTGCATCAACCGAGAGCGTGCTGCCCGCCAGGCCACCGGAAGCGGTACGCACTATACCGCTGCGCATTTCCACTTCCTCACCGCAGAGCGTATAGCGCCCGTCCGGCATACCAGCTGCCTGCATCGCATCGGTGATCAGCACCAGTCTGTCTTTTGCGCAACAGCAGCATAGCTTCATGGCTGCCGGGTGGACATGGTGTCCGTCAGCGATAAGCTCCAGCCAGGCGCGAGAGTCGGTTAACCCTGCACCAACCATTCCGGGCTCCCGGTGGTGTAAACCGGTCATACCGTTATAGCAGTGAACCAGCCCATCAGCCCCGACATCAAAGGCGGTGCGGGTTTGCTCCCAGGTGGCTGCGCTGTGGCCCAGCATCACTCGTACGTTGCGCTGCTTCAGATGTTTGATAGCCTGCAATGCGCCGGTTTTTTCTGGCGCCAGCGCAACGACGCGCAATGTTTGTTGGGAAATCGCAATCAGTTCATCCAGTTCCCTGAGCTCCAGTTCCCTGAAGAGCTCAGGCGGATGCGCCCCTTTGTTCTGTGGCGTAAAGTACGGACCTTCAAGATAACTCCCCAGCACCTGCGCGCCAGGCCCGCCGGAATAGTAGCGGTGGGCAATACGTTTCAATGCGCGGTGAATATCTGGTAATGGGGCGGTGACGGTGGTGGGTAGCCAACTGGCTACCCCTTCGCGCGCTTTGTGCATTGCCAGCTTGTCGAGCGTATCCGGCGCATCATCCATGACATCGACACCTGCGCCTCCATGCACATGGGTATCGATATATGCAGGGCACAACAGCTCAGCATCGCGCACCATCACGCCTGAGACGATAGGCTCAATGGCTCTAATGGTGCCATCCTCAATACGCACCTGATGATCGTCCAGCCAGCCTTGTTCCGTGAGCAGACGCTTGGCGCGTAGCACCTGTATCATATCCCTTCCTCGACGGGTTTTTCCTCGCGACAGCGTCCCAGCTCGTCCACCAGGCTGGTCAAACCCCGATGTCCGCATTCCAGCGCCTGCAAACGAAACGCTTCGCTGCTCAGGCCGTCGCGTTCCAGTACCATTTCCAGCAGCAGTTGCAGATTGGTGCCGGTGATCACTTCAGTACCTTGCCTTTGCATGGCCAGTGTGGAAGCGACGCGAAATGGTGTTCCGCCCAACAAGTCAGTCAGAAACACGATGTCTTGCTGAGCATCCAGTTCACTCACTGCCTGTTCAAGTTGCGAGGTGAGTAAGGCTGTGGTTGAGGTTTCCGGAAAGTCGATGGCGATGAACTGAGTCTGTTCACCTAAAATCTGTTTCATCGCTTTTTCCATTCCGCTGGCAAACCCGCCATGACCCGTCAAAATAATACCTAACATCTACAACCCCTTACATTTACAGGAAGTGACAGAACTTACCCACGATGCCGAGCACCACGGTAATAGCGATAAGACGCAGAGGGCTCCAGCCACGACGAACCAGCCAGAACATGGTCAATGTGTAGACCAGCGGCAAAAATGCAGGCATCAGCTTGTCTATAACGTCTGTCTGTAGTTTCACAACCGCATCGCCAGCAGTAATTTCCAGCGTGGTGCTCAGGCGAACATAGGTCGCTACCAGCGCGCCGATCACCGTCATCCCAACGATAGATGCCGCATGTCCAACCTTTTTGGTGTTAGCTTTAATCAGTGGGATAGCTGCAACGCCCATTCGATAAGCATAGTGTGCCAGCCCAAAGCGCAGACCAAGATGAACCACGTTAAACATCACAATAAAGACTACAGCGCCAAGAATAGAGCCTTGTAGCGCCAGGCTTGCCCCGATACCGCCGCAAATAGGCAATAACGTTAACCAGAACATGGCATCACCGATACCGCCAAGCGGCGCACCGACGGCAATCTTGGTACTTTGAATACTGTTCACATCCTGCTTGGAGCGTTCCATTGCCAGGATAATCCCGATAACAAACGTGACCAGGAACGGGTGCGTGTTGAAGAAGCCCATATGGCCTTTCATTGAACGCGCCAGGTCTCGCTTGTTGGTATGGATCTTTTTCAGTGCAGGTAACAGGCCGTACAACCATCCTGATGCTTGCATACGTTCATAGTTGAAAGAGGCCTGTAACAACATGGAACGCCAGGCAACACGGTTGATATCTTTTTTCGTCAGCTCGGCACCGATATTCTGGTCTTCGTAGACGTTTTCATTCGTGCCGGACAGCAGCGTTTCTTCGGTTTCGGAAACGTTCGGCAGAGCCGTTTGATTAGATGCCATCTTCGAATTCCTCTTTTTGTGCTGCGGGTGCTGTAGGTTCAGGTGATTTACGCAGAAAATCGATCAGCGCCATGGCCAGTGCTGCGGCGGCGATCGCCAGCACAGGGAGTTTAAGCCAGGCGGCGGCGACAAAACCCAGGATGAAGTAAG